>CAYJHV010000052.1:0-8326 GCA_964369825.1 uncultured Desulfovibrionaceae bacterium
GATGTGGTGCTTGTGGATAATTTTTCCAATTCAAGAAAGGAAAAAATACAAACTTTAAAAGGAATTACCGGAAAATCCTTTAAGTTTTATGAAGTTGATTGTTGCAATCTTGCGGCTTTGGAAAAAGTTTTTCAAGAAAATAGCATCAGTGCTTGTATTAACTTTGCCGGTCATAAGGCAGTGGGCGAGTCAAAACTTATCCCCTTGCAATATTATGCCAATAATATGATCAGTATGCTGAATATCCTCAGCTTATTGGAAAAGTATGCTGCCAAAAAAATAATTTTTTCCTCCTCTGCCACAGTGTATGGTGCTCCCAAATCCAATCCCATCAGCGAAGATTTTGCCTTGAGCGCAACCAATGCCTATGGTCAAACCAAACTTATGACCGAGACCATGTTGCAAGATATTTTTGCGGCTGATTCTTCTTGGAGCATTGGCATTTTACGTTATTTTAATCCCATCGGCGCTCATCCGTCAGGACTTATCGGAGATTATCCCGTGGGCATACCCAATAATATTATGCCCTATATCAGTCAGGTTGCCGGTGGAAAACTTCCCGAACTGCCAATTTTTGGCAATGATTATCCTACCATCGATGGTACCGGAGTACGAGATTATATTCATGTTATGGATTTAGCCGAAGGGCATGTGGCTATGCTCACTGCTTTATATGAAAAGACCGGTCTTTTTATTTATAATTTGGGTACAGGCAAAGGATATAGTGTTTTGGAGTTGGTGGAAAATTTCCAAAAAATCAGCGGCAAGAAAATTCCTTATGTCATAAAAGAGCGCAGAGCAGGGGATATTGCCACCTGCTATGCCAATTCGGATAAGGCTTTTGCCGAACTTGGCTGGAAAGCACAGAGAAATTTAAACGATATGATAGGTGATACTTGGAATTTTGAGCAAAAATGTAAGCTTTGTCATATTAATCCATGAGCCATAGCGTGTTTTGAAAGGAGAAGGGAGAAATTTTTGGTGCAAGCAAAAACTTCCCCTCTCTTACAAAAAAGCTTATATATGCATCATTTGAGGACTTGTTGTTTGCGAAAGGCAATGTAGGCTTCTCGCATGGCAATGTAGGGGTCCACTGCCACTCTTTTGGTATTTTCATATACAGGTAAAATGGTTCGTACTTCATTGAAATATAGTCCCGTAACAACTCCGGTGGAGATGAAGGTGGGATCTGCATAGAGTAGGGGGTCTATGAAAAAGTTCACCGTGGAACCTATGCCGTCTCGCAATGACGAAGGACCAATGAAGGGGAGAACCAGATAAAATCCATTGCCAATACCCCAATGTCCGAGGGTTTGCCCAAAGTCCTCGCCTTCCCTTGTCCAAGGAACAACGGTTTTTTCCCTTGCTGCCACATCAATAAGTCCGCCGACGCCGACGGTACTATTAATAATAAATCGCCCCATTTCAACACCGGCAAGCTGAAATTTTCCTTGTAAAAGTGCATTGACAAAACGTGCCGGAAAGAGGAGATTTCTTAGGAAGTTACTTAAACCCGTTTGTACTTTGTCGGGGACAACGGTATCATAAGCGGTATACATGGGTTTTGCTATATACATGTAAAAAATATCATTGAAACCAAACCAAAATCTGTTCCAAGGTTCCAATGGGTCGCTGATGCCGTCAACGTTGCCGTCCAGAGCATAATCATCGAGGCTGCCGGAAACACCGTCGCCGCCCACATCCCCCGAATCTCCATAGTCATCAAGATTGGCATCACCGGAGCTTTTCCCCATAAAGCCATGCATCACCCCCGGATTGACAAAGCCTGCTTCGCCAATGCCGGTTCCGGCAGAACATGCCATATTAAAGCATAAAGTGAGGCAAAGAATACTCTTTGCCACATGCTTCATGAGGTTTTTGCTATTGATCTTTTTTAATGACATTTGCTCTTTCTCTTACTCTTGCCGTCAATTGCTCAGGACTGGCACTGCCCAATATATCGCTGAATTGACTGCGATAATTTTTCACAAGACTTACACCTTCGATGAGCACATCATAGACGCGCCAAGTGCCGCCTTTAGGTAACATGCGGTAAGATAAGGGGATTTTTTTGTTGCCCTGCATGGTGACAATGGTACGTACTTCAGCTCTTGTGCCATTGTTACCGCTGACAACGCCGGTATATTCCATGGTCTCACCATTGTACCCGTCAAGACTGTCCAAGTAGGTTGCAAAGAGCAATTCGGCAAAGGCATCGGTGAAGGCTTTTTTTTGTGCCGGACTGAACGAACGCCAATGCTTTCCCACGGTACGCTGTGAAAACTCACCAAAATCAAAAATGGTATAGACCACTTTTTCAATGGATTTATTAAGGTTTTTACGAGTGGCAGGATTGGCATAGCCGGGGTCTTTTAAGTAGCGCAAAATTTGCTGTACCGAACTGTCCATGGCAGTCTTGGCGGCATTGCCTGCCGCATCGGCATAGGCATTGGTATTTACCAAAAGTACACATAACATTATGACGCTCAGCACCGGGAGCAAAAGTTTATTACATCGCATTTATACACCTCCAAAGGCAAATTTACTGATAATGGATTCTAAATCCACGGCTGATTCCGTATCGATTATTTCACTGCCGGCACTTAAAAAAGTATCCGAACCGCCGGGCGCAAGACTTATAAATTTATCACCGATAAGTCCGCTGGTTTTTACGGAAGCTATGGTATCGTCAGTGAGTTTTATGTTCTTGTCAAGGTATAAAAATACTTTTGCTTGAAAATTTTTTGCATCAAGCTCCACCGCCGTGACTCGTCCCACTTGTACACCTGCAATTTCTACACCTGCTCCCACTCGCAAACCGGAAATGGAGTTAAAGCGAGCTGATATTTCATAGCCGTCTCCGCCTAAAACTTCCATACGCCCAAGTTTTACCGTGAGGTAAGCGGTACAGATCAAGCCAATCAGCACAAAGATTCCCAATCCGATTTCTTTTGATATTTTCATGATATCCTCTTTATTTTTGCATCCATGTCAGCAAAGCCGCATGTACTTCTTCGTCTTGTTCTTCAAAATTACCCATGCCTTTTTCTTCGCTCAATGTTACATTTCTGGCAAGAAAATCTTGTAAATAAGCATCGTTACTACCTTGCAGTTCAGCATACGTTCCACTGAAAGCAAGTTTTTTTTCATGTAAAACAAGTATGTGATCGGCAATACATTCAATGCTTTGCAAGTCATGACTGACCACAACCAAGGTCATTTGGGGAAAAGTTTTTTTCATGCTGAGCAGCATTTGATCCATTTGTGCCGCTGTAATGGGATCAAGTCCGGAAGTGGGTTCATCGCAAAACAAAAATGGCGGCTCGGTAATCATGGCTCTGGCAAGTCCTGCCCTTTTGCGCATACCGCCGGAAAGCTGACCGGGGTATAAATGACCGAAAGCATCAAGCCCCACCAAGGATAGGGAGCGCATGGCCGCTTTGTGTATGGATTCTTTGGAAAGTTTGGTATGTTCTTGTAAGGGCAAAGCCACATTGTCAAGCAAGGTCAAAGCTCCAAGCAATGCACCGTCTTGAAATAACATTCCCATGCGCCGGCGCATACGCCTAAATTCCTGTGTGGGCAGAGCAAAAAAATCTGTGTTGTCAAAAAGAATTTTTCCGGAAATGGGAGTGGACAAACCCACCATATGACGCAACAATGTGGATTTTCCGCTGCCGGAACCTCCCAAAATCACAGTGATTTTACCTTGGGGAATGTGCGCATTGATTTTTTCTACCACCACATGTTTGCCGTAGCCAATGGTACAATCTTCAAAGCTAATGGTGCTTGCTTGCATAAAATTTCCTATAATAACAATGAAGTGAGTACGTAATCTGCCACAAGAATAAGGCTTGAGGCCATAACCACCGCCGCAGTGGTGGCATTGCCAACGGCGGCAGGACCTACGCTGTCACGGCGTAAATGTGTATAGTAACCATGATGACAACATACGGTAATGACTATTATTCCAAAGGTTATGGCCTTTAAAAAACCGCCCATAACATCTGCCATGGTGACGGCATTTTGTATTTGATAAAAATACGCTCCTTCATTGATGCCCAGCATGAGTACGCCTGTCAAATAGCCGCCGATGATACCGATGACGTCAAAAATAGCTGTCAATAAAGGAAATACCACCAAACCTGCCAGCAAACGAGGCGTTGCCAAATAGCCGATGGGATGAATGTCCATCACTTCCAAGGCATCAATTTGGTCGGAAATACGCATAACCCCGATCTCTGCGGTCATGGCGGACCCGGCACGTCCCGTGAGCATAATTGCCGTGAGTACAGGTCCAAGCTCTCTGATAAGTGTGAGGGAAACGGCTGCTCCAAGCATTCCGGTGGAACCAAATTTTACCAAGGTATAATAGCCCTGTAAGCCTAAAACCATGCCGCAAAAAATACCGATGAGCAAAATCAAGAACAGGGATTTTGCTCCAATGGCATAGCCTTGCTCACGGCATTTCACAAAAAGATGCGGCGTTGTAAACATATGTTTAACGGAAGAGAGCAAGAAAGCCAGCAAGGATCCCATAGTTGTTAAAAGTGCAAAGCTTATACTCCCCAATTGAGCCATAAGGGCTAAGAATTTATTCATATCAACGAACCGCTGTTTTTTGTTTGAGTAAAGGGTTGCCTAATTTTAATTCAATGAGGCGTTCTCGTATGCCTTTGGCTTGTTGTTCGGTACCACGCATATGCACAAAAACAATAAAGTATTCTCCGGCTTTGGCCATGCGTGTACGCATTCCTTCAGCTTCAAGATCTGCCCGTAAAGTATCTACGGAGTTCTCATCTTTTAAAGAGGAAACCTGAAAAACATAGTCAAAAATTGTTTTTGCCTTTTCGGCATTTTGTTCCTGTGATGCATTGACTCCATCTGTTTTTTTGTCTGTGCTGTCAGTATTTTTATCCTTTGCTTTATCTGCGGGCTTTTGTTCCACTGCTCCCAAAGTTCTCTGTGGGTCTTTATTTTTCAAATCTTTAGCGTATTTAAGCTCTTCCGGAGTCATTATTTTTTTGTTGCCGTCAGCTTTTTCTTTTGAAGAAGTTGCATAGGGTGCTTGATGAGAAGTTCCGCCATCTGTCTGTTTTTCAGAATTATTTTCTTTCAAGGTGGCAGGTACAATTGCTCCCACCACCGGAATAGATTCTTCTTGCCCACGTCCCACAATAACGCCCAACATAAAAGCAACAACCACCGAACCAAGCAATACAAGCAATGCGGTCATGAGCGCAGAAAATCCCACATTTAAAGTAAATGTTTTTGCACTTTTATCTGCCGCAGTGTTTCCCGCAGTGTTTCCCGCCGCATTTGTTGCCGGTTTTGGCGATTGCTTTGCCGTTTGTGTGCTCTGAGGCGGCTGTTTTCTAATATTTTGTGACATATTATGTTCTTTGTAAAGAAATTACATGGTCGTAGGTGCACTGACGCCCAAAAGACTCAGTCCGTTTTCAAGTACTCTAGCAATACTGCGTAATAAAAGCAAGCGTGCTGTACTTAATCTAACATTGTCTTCTTGTAAAATGTGATGTTTTCCATAAAAAGAGTGTAAAAGAGCCGCAAATTCAGTCAAGTAATGGCCTATGTACTGTGGTCCCAAATTTTGAGCGGCAAGGCGAACCACATGCGGAAAACGTGCTGCCGTGGCTATGAGTGCCAAGTCGTCGGTATGTGTTAAGGGTTCAAGTGCGTCCAAGTGCATTTCTTGAGGCAATGCTATGCCTTTTTCTTCTGCTCTGCGCCACAAAGCACAAATTCTGGCATGGGCATATTGTACATAGTATACAGGGTTGTCCATGTTGCGCTGTTTGACCAATTCCAAGTCAAAATCTAAGGAACTGTCACTTTTACGGGATAAAAACATGAAACGAGCGGCATCAACACCCACTTCTGCCACCACATCTGCCAATGTTTCAAAGGTACCGGCACGAGTGGACATGCTTACAGGTTCACCATTTTTCAAAAGATTCACCAATTGAATGAGTACCACATCAAAGGCACTTTGTTCCTTGGATAATGCGGTAATGGCCGCACGCATTCTTGGAATATAGCCATGATGGTCGGCACCCCACACATCAATGAGGTAGTCAAAACCACGTTGGAATTTATCGTGATGATAGGCTATATCCGAGGCAAAATAGGTTAAAGAACCATCAGATTTACGTAAAACTCTGTCTTTGTCGTCGCCCAACTTTTCCGTGGCAAACCACAAAGCCCCGTCTTTTTCGTAGGACAGACCGGCAGCCTTGAGAGTTTCAAAAGCAGCATCAATGGCACCACGTTCCACCAAGGATTTTTCCGAAAACCAAACTTCATGTTCTACCCTAAAATCATCCAAATCTTTTTTTATGCCTTGCATTATGCTGGCCATGGCATATTCATAGCAGATATCTTGGGCTTTTTCGGCATCCATTTCCATGAGATTAGAAGCATTTGCCAAAAGTTTTTCTGCCATGTCCTTGGGTAAGGAGCTTGCGCTTTGTAATAAAACTTCCTTTGCAATGTCAATAATATAGTCGCCTTTATAATAAGTTTCCGGCCATTCCACCGACAAATTGCAAATTTCCCGTGCCCGTAGCCACACCGAAACCCCCAAAAGACGCATTTGATTGCCGGCATCATTTATATAATATTCGGTATGTACTTCATGCCCGGCAAAACGTAAAATTTTTGCAAGGCTGTCACCTACGGCGGCGCCTCGTCCGTGCCCAATGTGCAATGGTCCTGTGGGATTGGCAGAAACGTACTCCACTTGCACCTTACGGGAGGGGTTAATGGTATTGGAACCATAGTTTGCGCCAAGGCTCTCCATATGCATAAGACTTTGTTGCCAAAAGAGTGGCGTGAAAGTAATGTTTAAGAATCCCGGACCTGCCACATCAACCTTGGCAATGTGTGCCGATGATAACAATTTCTCTGCCATATTTTCTGCCAGTGTTCGAGGAGGTAATTTTGCCTCTTTGGACAAAAGCATGGCTATATTTACGGCCAAATCTCCGCCGTGTTTGGCATCACGGGGTGGTTCAATGACTACTTTTTGGGGATAGGTAAGTCCCATTTCTTGCACGATTTTTTGCAATGCTTCGCCAAGCATATGTACTGCATCCATGATATGTATCCTTAATAATAATTAAATCTTATATATTTTTACCAAGCAAGTTCTTGGTCGTAATCGCTCAAACAAGCTGTAATCACTTCACTTACATCAAGAGGAGCTAGGCAAGGTGCCACCATTTTGGAGAGCACAGCCTTTGGGCCGACCTCTAAAAATTTGAGATTGTAAGCAAAATCCTTCCATTGATTTTGCATTATTTCAATCCACTGTACGGAGGAAGTCATTTGTACCAACATACTCTCCCGTAACAGTCCGGCATCCTTGACAGCTTTTCCGTGTACATTACAATAGACCGGCATAATTGGATCTTTCCATTGGGCTTTTTGTAACAGGGGTACAAGTTCCGCCGATGCTTCGCTCATAAGAGTAGTATGGAAGGCACCGCTTACTTTTAGCGCAATTCCTCTGCCTTTCATGTTTTTTGCTTTGGAAACGGCAAGGTCAACGGCCATTTTTGCACCGCTCAAAACAAATTGCGCAGGCGTATTATAATTGGCAATACGTAGCATTTCCCCAGATTCTTTGGCGCATAATTCCACTAATTCTTGAACCTTTTGTAAATCAAGCTTTAGGATGGCAGCCATGGCACCAAATCCTATTTTATCTGCTTCGGCCATGAGGCGTCCACGCAAGGAGACAAGCTCTAATACTTCGTGAAAAGTCAGTGCCTTTGCCGCAGCCAAGGCAACATATTCACCAAGACTGTGCCCCGCCGTGCAAACTATGGACTTAAAGCGAGAATGTAGAGCTTGCCACAAAGCCAAATTTACCACACATAAAGCCGGTTGTAAGGCTCTTGTATCAGCCATGGCGCTTTCATCATCGCTCCAATATATTTCTCGTAAAGGTAAATTACTTATGCTTTCAGCTTTTTTCCATAAATCCATGGCATCTTTGGAGTGTTCCGCCAAACGACGTCCCATATGCGCTTCCTGTGCGCCTTGACCGGGAAATAAAAGTGCAATCTGAGTTCCATTTGGCATAAAAAGCTCCTTTGTTTCGTAGTTTACGTAAATTTCGTTAAAATTATTAACGCTCATGAAACGATAAATTATAGTTCAAAGTGCAACAATTTGCAAGTTTAGCTTTAGTACGTCGCTAGTGCCATGCTTTGTCTAAAAGTAGTGATATCTTTTGTGGTGGGAACTTTTGCTAGCGCCAAAAAGTTCCCCCCACCCCCCCCTCAAAACGCGCTCACGGCTC
>CAYJHV010000053.1:0-8258 GCA_964369825.1 uncultured Desulfovibrionaceae bacterium
TATCTTCTTTCAGCTCCGCACGTACATTTTGAATATCTTCTTTCAGCTCCGTGCGTACATTTTGAATATCTTCTTTCAGCTCCGCACGTACATTTTGAATATCTTCTTTCAGCTCCGTGCGCACAGTTTGGAGCTCCGCACGTACATTTTGAATATCTTCTTTTAGCTCCGTGCGCACAGTTTGGAGTTCTGTACGTACAGTTCGAATATCTTCTTTCAGTTCTGTTCGTGCTACGTGCAAATCTACCTTAGTAGTAATATCTTCTCGAGTGGCTGCATCATAATTATATATAACACTTTGCATAACCTCCACTTGTACCTTAGCTTGAGAATCAGGCATTCCGGCATGTGTAAGTTTTTCATAATAATCTAAAGTATCAAAGGTTAAGGTAGTCATGAGTCCCTCCTACAGATTATAAACTCTTGTTACATATAATGTAAATTTAAGTTATTTTCTTTCATTGTCAAGTTTATTATTACCTCATTGTGAACGCAAAAATAAAACCTCTGACAATGAATGTTCAGAGGTTTTATTTTAAACTATTAACATATTTCTCAGTGACGACTATTTAGTAAAGCTTACCCATGGGAGCCTGTCCACTGTTTAAAGGTGCGTTTACAGCAGGCAAAGCTCGTCCTTGTATGGGACGATCCCCTCGTTTAGCAGCTTCTTCCGCAGCACGTCTTTTTTCTCGACTGCTGGCACCGCTAAAACCCGGAACAGATGTTGGTGTACTTGTAGTTTCCGTTTTAACAGTTGCTTCCTGTTTTTGCTGCCGAGCATGTCTTTGTGCTGTTTGCAAAGCCGTTCCCATGAGCGGTCCGCTCTCTTCCCAGCCACCGCCAAGAGCCATGCACACTCTTACCACCGCCGAAAGGCGATAACTCAAAGCTGTTGCCAACTGCAACTCGGCAGAAAACAATTGACGCTCGGTATCAAGCACAGTGAGATAATCGGCATAACCATTATTATACTGCAAGCGTGCCAATTCCACTGCTCGGCGATAATTATTCACCTGCTTACGAATACTACGAACAATAGCCGTTGATTCTCGTTGTGCGGTGAGAGCGGTACGAACATCTTGGAAAGCTGATTGTATGGTTTTGCGATATACTGCTATGGATTGACGCTTAATGGCTTCGGCATCGTCAATGGCATACCAACGTCGTCCAAAATCAAGAATGGGTACATCAAGACCAAGTCCGGCAGAGGTAACGCCTGTCGGTCCTGTAAAAATTCTTCCAAGATCTGTACTCAGAGCACCCAAAGCACCGGTTAAGCTGATGGAAGGAAATATATCTGCCTTGGCAACACCAATATTGGCATTATAGGCCATAATCATATATTCAGCAGCACGTATATCAGGTCGCCTTGCAAGTAAATTTGAAGGAACTCCCGGTGGAATAACCGGTACTACACTTAGCTTTTGAATGGCTTGACCTCGATCAATACTTCCTTGCAAAATTTGAGCTGGATTACGTCCCACGAGCACCGCAAGAGTAGCTTCAGAAGCATCACGCTCCACGGAGGTATTGAGCATGGATGCTCTGGCAAGCTCCATTTCACTTTCACTGCGCAAATAGTCAAGCTCGGTGATATCGCCTTCTTTGAAGCGTACAGAGTAAATCTTTAACGCATCCATACGAGATTTCAGTGTTCGCTTAGCTGTCTCAAGCTGCATATCAAAAGCAAGCAAAGTAAAGTAAGCTTGTGCCACTTGACCTGCCAACGAAAGGCGCAAAGCCTCATGACCGACCTTAGTGTTTAAAAGCACATCGGTTAACGAAGTATAATTATTGCGATACTTACCCCATAAATCCAATTCCCAAGCGGCAGCAAAACCGATACTGTTGGTAGTAGTATAGCGTTTTAACAAACCGGAATCATAAGATGCTTCTTGCACGTTAGGCGCACGCAAACTTGAACCACTGCGAACCGTACTGAAATTTCCTGAAAGCGTTGGGAAAAGTGCGGCACGAGATTGTCCCACTTTGGCAGCGGCACTGTCTACCTTGGCAAGGGAAGCAGCAATATCTTGATTGTTACGCAACGCTTCTTCGATGAGTGCAGTCAGTACCGGATCATTAAAACGATTCCACCAGTCCTGCTCCAAGTTTGGTGGGGAAAGCTGCACTCTGAGCCATTCTTCGGGGACAATGGTACCGGGGCGCTCATAATCAGGCGCAAAAGAACAGGCTGAAAGCATAGACACGAAAGTGAGACAAAGCAAAAGTGCCCACGGGCGCAAGGTCTCAGTACCTTTTTTGGGGTCAATTCCTACAAACATAGATTAATCCTCATTATCCACTATTATTTGGCTTATTTAAGTTTTTCATCGTCATCTCCTTTTGTGCTATGCTCATTGGGATCTTTCTTTCCCTGTAACCATAAAGAAATTTTCATAATTCTATGAAAGAAGAAAGGTACAAAAAGCGTAGCGATACATGTTGCCGCAAGCATCCCACCAATAACTGCTGTTCCAATGGAGTGACGACTGTTGGCACCTGCACCTGTACTAATGGCAAGTGGTACACAACCCATAATAAATGCTAAAGAAGTCATAATAATGGGTCTGAAACGTAAACGAGATGCGTGCATGGCCGCAACGCTCAAGCTACGCCCTCCACGCCAAGCTTCCACGGCAAATTCCACAATCAAAATGGCATTTTTGGCAGCAAGTCCGATGAGGGTAACCAAGGCCACTTGGAAGTAAACGTCGTTGGACAAATCTCGTAAATAGGTGGCGGCGATGGCACCAAAAATACCAAATGGCACAGCGGAAAGCACTGCCAAAGGTAATGTCCAACTTTCATATTGTGCGGCCAAGATAAGGAAGACCATGATCAAAGCCAAGATAAAAATGGTGGTGGTATCTGAAGATGCCATTTTTTCTTGCAAAGCTGAACCTGACCAACCAAGGGCATAATCCGGCGGTAAGAGCTTGGCAGCTTCTTCCTCCACGGCAATCAAAGCTTGCCCCGACGAATAGCCGGGAGCCGGAGAACCCAAAATGTGCGCCGCCGGGAAAACATTATAACGTTCCACCACTTGCGGTGCCACACGTCTTTCAAGGGTAATCAGTGTATTTAATGGTATCATTTCCCCTTTGTCATTGCGAACGGTCATATCTGCCAATGTTTCAGGTAACATACGATAACCCTCTTCAGCCTGCATAAGCACTTGGAAAGTACGTCCTATGAGGTTAAAATCATTAATATAGGTTGTACCGAAAGTACCTTGCAATACAGAGAATATGGAAGCAATACTTACCCCTTGAGCAAGAGCACGTTCACGGTCAAGGTTGGCATAATATTGCGGTGCAGATGTGGAAAATAAGTTTTGCACTGAACCGATTTCAGGACGTTTTTGCAGAGCTTGCACCAACTTATTTGTCCAATCTTGCAAATCATCCAAAGTACCGGAACCACGATTTTGAATGTAAGCGTCAAAACCTCCGGTGGTACTCATGCCGGAAATGGGTGGAGGCTCAAAAGCAATAACGAGAGATTGAGGTATAGCCATGCCCATCATAAATGCTTGCTTTGTCAAGGCATTGGCACTCATATTCGGGCTTTGGCGTTCCTTCCAATCTTTCAAAACTGTAAAGAAGGTACCATAGTTAGATTTGGTACTGAATGATGTCAAGTCAAGTCCTGAAATGGATACGATATTCTTCACAGCAGGATTTGCCAACATTTTTTCTTCAATGACGTTCATGGTCTTTTCTGTTCTGCTTAATGCCAAGCCGTCCACAGAAATGGCCATACCAAGTATATAACCTTGATCTTCATTGGGTACAAGTGATTGCGGAACAGCATTGAAAAGCCAGCTCACGCCATAAATCATTAAAGCAAAAAGCATTATGGAAACAATGCCGGCATTTTTGAGCACACGAACAATACGCACATAACGATGCGTCACGTTGGCAAACCAATAGTTAAACCAACGGAAAAGAATAAATGGTTTTTTATTAGGGTCATGAGGTTTGAGCAAAAAGCCGCACAAAGCCGGCGTCAAGGTCAAAGCCACAATACCCGATAAAATAACGGATATGGAAATGGTGATGGCAAATTGCTTATACATTTCACCGGCAAGACCGCCCATAAAGGATACAGGTACAAAGACCGCACAAAGCACAAGCACAATGGCAATAACCGGTCCGGTAACTTCTTGCATGGCTTTGTTGGTGGCCTCTTTGGCGCTTTTATGCTCGGTACGCATGATTCGTTCAACGTTTTCAAGGACAACGATGGCATCGTCCACCACAATACCAATGGCAAGCACCATACCAAAAAGCGTCAAAGTGTTGATAGTATAACCAAGGGCATACATGCCGGCAAAGGTACCGACAATGGAGACAGGAACCGCAAGGCAAGGTATAAGCGTGGCACGCCAACTTTGTAAAAATATATATACCACAATAAACACCAACACCATGGCTTCCAAAAGTGTCATCAAAACTTCTTCAATGGAGGCGATAACGAACACGTTGGTATTGAAGGGAACTTCATACTTTACACCGTCAGGAAAGCGCAAGGAAAGTTCCTGCAATTTTTCTTGAACAAGATTACCGGTTTCAATGGCATTGGCACCGGGGAGCAAGTATACACCTGCCATACGTGCGGTATTTCCGTTGAGTTCACTGGTAATACTGTAATCTCTACCGCCAAGCTCCACCCTTGCCACGTCCTTTACATAAAGAAAGGAACCGTCCGGTTGAGAGCGCACCACAATATTGCCAAATTCTTCTGCCGTAACAAGACGCCCCTTGGTGTCAATTTGCCACGTCAATTCAATGTCTTTTCCTGCAGGGGATGCACCTATGCGTCCGGGGGCAAATTGAGCGTTTTGGTCACGAATGGCATTGGCCACATCGGAAGGTTGTAATTTATATTTACTGAGTTTATCCGGATCTATCCAAATACGCATGGAATAGTCCATGCTACCAAAAATACTACAATCACCCACACCCTTGATACGTTTTACTTCGTCTACAATATTTGATTGCAAATAGTTATTAAGATATACAGCATCATAACGTCCACCCGGAGAGGTCAACGCAATAATCAGTAACATGGCAGGAGAATTTTTGGTAACGGTAACCCCTTGCTGACGCACGTCACTGGGAAGTTGCGTTTGTGCAAGATTCACCTTATTGTTTACGTTTACAAGAGCAATATCCGGATCGGTACCAAGCTTAAAATAGACGTTAATGGTACCTGAACCTGAACCGGAAGACGAGTTGGAGGTCATGTAGAGCATGTCTTCCACACCGTTGATGGCAACTTCAAGAGGAGCGACAACCGTTTCTGAAATGGTTTGCGCCGAGGCCCCCGGATAGGAAACACGAACACTTACTTGCGGCGGTACAAGGTCAGGGTATTGCGCCACAGGCAATGCCAATATGGCAAGAGCACCAACCATGGTAATAAGCAGGGAGATAACCGTGGACAAAATGGGTCTACGCAAAAAGAAATTTAAATTTTCCTTACCTTGCTCCAAAGCCTGTTCTGATGGGGGCTGATTTTTTATATCTGATGGATTACTCATATATTGAACCCCTTAATTTTGAGGCTGTGCTTGTGCATCATTTGCCTTAGCAGCTTCATCCGTTTTTGTTGGTGCATCGCTTGTTGTTCCGGTATCAGACGTTTTTGCAGCATCATTTTGTTGTGCTTGCGCAGGTTTTTCACCGCCCGCCGCAGCGCCTGCTCCGGCTCCGTTCGGTTTTTCGCCGGTATCAATGGTCACCGGTGAACCGGGACGAGCTTTTACAAGACCGTCAAGCACAATGCGATCCCCATCTTTTAAACCTTCATCAAGTAAATACATCTGTTCCACATTCATATTTACTTTTACAGGGCGCATTTCCACAATATCCTTATCGTTAACCAACATAACCACAGAACCCATTTGCGTATTAAGCACTGCCCTTTGCGGCACAAGGACCACATTTTTGAGCATGGCACCTTCAAGGAAAATGCGCACATATTGCCCCGGGAAGACGGCATCATCTTTATTTTCAAATTCAGCTCTGGCTTTGACCACACCGGTAGATTGATCCACCTGCGAATCCACAAAGGTCACCTTACCGGTCAGTGGGTACATGGTGCCGTCAATGAGGCGAATTTTTGCCGAATAAACATTGCCTTCCGGCAAATCCAAACGTCCTTCTTCACTCAATTGTTGATTACGGAGATAAGTTGTACCGGGAAAAGAAAAGTTTACGAAAAGGGGGTCGGTTTGATTAATGGAGGTCATGAGCGTACCGTTGTTCACAAGGTTCCCGGCCGTCACCACTTCTTTACCCGAATAACCTGCCACCGGCGCCGTTACTTGACAGTAGTCTAAATTGATTTGTGCAATGCGCAAATTGGCCTTGGCAGATTCAAATGCGGCAAGAGCACTGTCACGCTCTTTTTGACTCACGGCATTTCTGGCATAAAGCGGACCTATGCGATTCCATTCTCTTGAGGCTTGCTGATACTGAGCTTGAGCCTCACCCATACGAGCTTCGTATTCATTGGGTTCCAATTGGAAAAGAATTTGCCCTTCTTTCACAAATTCACCTTCCACATACATTCTTTCTTTAATGAGCGCTTGCACACGTGCACGCACTTCAACTGCTTTGGAGCCTTGCGTCACAGCTTGAAAATTCATATGTAAGGGATGGTCACCCGATTTGACGGTATAGATGGTCACCAATGGCGGTGGCATCTGCTGCGGGGCGGCGTTTTTCTCTTCTTCCTTACAAGCTGTAAGAAATAGAAAGCTGGTACAAATTGTCAACAAAAATAAAATTTTGGATTTGTTTTTCATGAAAACTCCTCGGTATCTACGCAATTAACTTAAATTATTGTATAAAAATAAAAAAAATAAATTCCTGCCCCATTTACGCAAACAGTAGGTGACGTTAAAATAAATTAATCAATAGCGCAATAACTTATTTTCTCACCAATTAAAAAAAAATTGAAATGCAAAGTTTAAAAATAGGATTGTCCACTGAATTTTTTCAAAGCATGTTACTTGATGATATCTTTTATAAGATTAAATAGTTGTAAATGTTTTCATGCTCGTTTTACACCCAAAGAGAACAGAAACTCTTAACTTAATGCGTTACAAATATGCATATATGCATACAAAATAATAAGATAAAAAAAATTTAAAATGAAAAAAAGATGGTCAAAAAAAGTCTTTTAAAATATTTTCATTTTTAAAGACAATCAAGATTGTACCTTGTGAGATATGTAAAGTTTTGAAGCTATATTTGGTCGTTTTATATACTATTCAATCAGAAAGATTTTACAACAGTATTAAGTTTTTGCAATAAAACAATCAATTGATCCCAATCTTCGTCACTAAACTTCTCCTTTATTCTTGATTGTGTTTTTTGAGCGCAGTCAAGACAGGTACTTTCTATGGATCGCCCTTTGGGAGTTAGGAAGGCAAGCTTTTGCCTTTCATCATCACTGCCTTGCTTTCTTTGTAGATAGCCTTTCTTTTCCAGTGAATACAACAATCTGCTGGTGCTGGATTTTTCTTGCACTAAAAAATCTGAAATATCCTGCTGCTTTCGACCGTCTTCTATGTAAAGAGTAAAGAGAATGCGACATTGCTCGGCTGTAATGTCAAGCCCTGCTGCCTTAAGTTCAGTGGCAAATGAGCGCAACATACAAAAATGACTTTGTCCTACAAGTCGCCCCAACGCATTTTTAGCAAATGTTTCAATGTCAGATGTTTTCATAAAAGTTGTATAACCAACCAAAAAAAAATTGTCAAGTTTGAGATAATAGCGGCACAGGGCTAACGCATCTAAATTGAAAGTTCTAGCTAAATTTTGAAAAGTGTGTTATAGTTCTAAATTTATGTAGCTATTTCTTTTGAAACCACCCCGTCAGCTTCGCTGCCACCCCTCCTCGGGAGGGGAATTTAGACTGTAGGTTTTCACAGTAAAACAGTTATTTAAAATTCCTATCATGAAGATTAGACAATAGAATTTCGCAATAAAACAACTATTTAAAATTCCCCTCTCGTGGAGGGGTGGCAGCAAGCTGACGGGGTGGTTTATTTTTGTCAACCGAGGATAATAATTACATGAGAAAATTACACCAAAAATTGCATTTTCCTAAGAAAATAAGATGAGTGTGCCCTGAATAGCGGCACAGCTTGATATTTTAAATTATATCCATATGTAACGTTAAATATTAGTAGCTACCTTAAAAAGTACAACTTTGCCTTGAGAAATATATTTGCTTTT
>CAYJHV010000054.1:0-3619 GCA_964369825.1 uncultured Desulfovibrionaceae bacterium
TCTTACGAAGGACAGCCAGTTGTGCACGCAACGATGCGTCCAAAACACGGTCACCCACATGAAGTACCACGCCGCCCAAGATGGAGGTATCCACCGTGAAAGCGAGGTCTATGCTGGTACCGGCCTTTTCTTCCAATTGTTTTTTGATGGCATTTTTCTTTTTTGTATCCAAAGCAATCGCCGTAACCAAGGTTCCGCGAAGTATTCCTTTTTCTTGGTCAAGCAATTCGCCGTAAATATGAGAAATATCTTTTAGGTTTGACAGACGATTTTTATCGGCCAATAAAAGACAGAAATTGGTAAGTACAGAGCTTGCTCCCATTTCTGAAAGCAACTTTGCCAAAACACTTTTCTTCTCTTGCACTGTTACCACAGGACTTTTAAAGACTTTATCCAAATCCGGAGCACTGATAACACTTGCTTCAAGGTCAGCCAGTTGTTGCCCGTAATCTTCAAGGTCTTTTAAGCCGGACTTTTTGCCAATGGTAAAGAGCGCATTGGCATATCTGCGAGCTATGACGGTGTTCTTCAATTGAGCACCACCTTTGTTAAGGAGTTAGTGATAAGTTTGCCGTGTTTTGTATTGTCAAGTTTACTTTCCAATACTTTTTCGGCGGCATCCACAATTTCATCGGCCAATGCTGAGCGAACCTCAGCAAGCATACTACGACCTTCATTTTCTGCCGTGCGCCTTGCCGTAACAAGAATTTGCTCGGCTTGACGATGCGCTTCGGCAATAATGGCTTCTTTGCTAGCTTCAGCTTGTGCTTTGCTTTCGTCCAAAATAGCCTGACGCTCTTGGTCAAGATTGCCAATGGAACTTTCAAGTTCAAGAAGTTTTTTCTTGGCTTCTTTGCGACGTGCTTCCAAATCATCCAAATCTTTGCCAATGCTCTCTTGCCGTCCTTTAAAAAAGGCACAAGCTTTTTTTCCGAGCAGTTTATACAGCAAAGCTACAAAGATGACAATGTTGAGCATACGCCAACCAAAGTTGCCCCAAGGAAGTTCTCCATCAGCAGCCAGAGCAGGGCCGGCAGTCAGCACCACTATGACTAAAATGAGGAACAACCCCACACATGATTTTTTGCTCAAGGCCTACCTCCTTAACTATTTAAATAAATTTAATTCCATTCATCAGTAATATAAATACAATCAAATTTATTTAGGAAATGCAAAATAAAACGCCCATACACTTTCATGTAAAGGCACACAAACAAACATTAATTCATAACCTTTACGGCTAATTTGTCAGCCAAGGAGCTGACTTCTTTTCTCAGCTCATTGAGTGTAGCTTCAGCTTCACGGCGTAATTCTGCTTGTACAGCCATAAGTTCTTCTTGAGCTTTGGCAGTGGCACTTTTTACTATGTCTTGCTGCGCTTTGGTACCGTCGGCTCTTGCCGTATCTCTCAAAGCCACGCCTTCATTTCTGGCACGAACAAGTTCTGCCTCATAAGCAGCCAAACGCTCACTTGCTTCACGCTCAAAAGCTTCGGCATCACCGGAAAGTCCATCCATTTTATCTTTGCGCTCTTGCAAGATAGCACGAACCGGTTTGATAAGCATGGCGTTGAGCACATAAAGAACAACGAAAAAATTCACCATTTGAATTATTGTGGTGATATTAAGATCAAGCACTGTTCCCTCCTTCAAAAAGAAATGTGAATTTTGTTACAAAGACTACGCAACCTAACATGTTAGAACGCTTCTGTCAAAGCTTGTATCAAAACTTTATGCTCAAAAATAAAGCGTTATAATAATATACAATTTCATTGTAAATTATCCACATTTAGCCATTTGTAATTTTTTTGTGTGTACAAAAATTATTTTTTGGTATTGTCCGCTGCACCCTGCATATTCACTTGACCTTGAATGCGTGCGCCTTCTTCCATGACCAAGGTAGGAGTATGAACAACACCTTCGGCATTACCGCCTTTATAAATCATAACAGCACCTTTGGCATGAATGTCGCCGATAATTTTTCCGGTCAGCATAAGTTCGCCCACTCGTACCTCTCCGGTTATGAGTGCGTCCTTACCCACAATCAGCGTGCCTTCGCTGGCAATTTCACCGGTAAAAGTTCCGTCAATGCGTACAGAACCTTTAAAGGAAAGCTTACCTTCATACACCGTACCCGTTCCCAAAAAAGCATTAATTTCGTCTTTACTCACTTTACCCATCCTTTTCTTTATGTGTTATATATTTTCAAACACAGTCCTATTTAAACATAAATCTCCGCATGGAGACATTAAGCACAATACCCAATAAAAGGCAATTCACCAGCATGGATGATCCCCCATAACTCATAAAAGGGAGGGGAATGCCAACCACAGGCATTAAACCTATTACCATGCCTATATTAATAATTATTTGCCAAAAAAAATAAAAAAATACTCCTACGCAAAGCATGGAACCAAAGCGATCCTTGGCTTTAATCACCGTAGCAAAAATGGACAATAAAAAAAAGCAATATAATGAGATAATGCCCACACAGCCCACAAAGCCCCATTCTTCACCAAAAACGGCTATAACAAAGTCAGAATGTCTTTCAGGCACAAAGCGCAATTGACTTTGAGTACCTTCCATAAATCCTTTTCCCCATAATTGCCCGGAACCGATTGCAATTTGAGATTGCATAATATGATAACCGGCACCTCTTGGATCATCGCCGGGACTTAAGAAGGTAAGTACCCTTTGCCTTTGATAATCTTCCATGCCCACAAACCACATAAATGCCATGATAAATGGAATTAATGACAGGCATACCTTAAAAACACTGCCTTTGATGCCATGAAAAAGTATCATACCTCCAAGTAAAAGCAATATATTAATACTGGTTCCCAAATCAGGCTGGGTAATAATCAGTGAACAAGGAACTATACCAACCAGTAATACTTGGAAAAATTTTATCCACCCCAAACTGTCCGCCGAACGTGAAAGTACATGTGCTCCCATGACAAGCACGGCTAGTTTTGCCAATTCACTTGGCTGAATATTCATAAAACCAAGGGAAAGCCAACGCTTGGCACCATAGACCGTAACCCCTGCCACATGCACTAAAGTAAGTAAAATAATAACCAAAACAAAAAGTGGCCAAGCAAAATTTCTGAGCTGACGATAGTCAAAGACCATGGTACAAAGCATCACAAAAAAACCCATACTGCCCCAAATGAGCTGACGCTGATAAAAAGAAGACACTGCCATGCCCTCTTCGATGCGCATTCCCGAAGCAGAATATAAATTGGCCACGCCCACTACAAAAAGTGCGCTGAAACAAGCAATAAGCTCCCAATTAATATAGGCAAGGTGCCTGCGGTCAAAACCCATTATCCATTTCCTACCATTGCCGGAGAAATTTGTGCATTATTACTATCTTGCTCTTTTTTTACCGGAGCCAATTGAACAGGTCCAAAAAGCGCATCATACATTTTCTTGGCCACCGGACCTGCCATTTTGGAACCGCCGCCGGCATGTTCGAGCATAACAATAACCACATAACGCTGAGCATCTTTCACACCATAAGTGGCTATCCAAGCATGGTCACGTTGTTCATAGGGCAATTCGTGATTGCGTAAACGCCGCCCGCCTCGCAAACGTAATTTTACCACTTGCGCCGTTCC
>CAYJHV010000054.1:3629-8243 GCA_964369825.1 uncultured Desulfovibrionaceae bacterium
GCCGTTCCGGTCTTACCACCCATAAGGGCATCACTACGATTGATAACCCTTGCCGTACCGCCGGTGGCAGTTCTGCGCATACCTTCTAAAATAAAATCCCGATGTTTTGCCGTGGCAGGAATTTGCCCACGTACTATGGGTTCACCTTTATCTACCACTTGCGGTTCGAGCAATTTACCGCCATTGAGCAAAGCCGAAACATACGTTGCCACTTGTAGGGGAGTAACCAAGGTATAACCCTGCCCAATGGAGATGTTATAGGTTTCCCCGGGAAGCCAGCCAGAGCCATAACGTTCTCTTTTCCATTGTTTTGAAGGTACAAGACCTGATTTTTCATGGGGCAAGCCTATTCCGGTAAGGTTCCCAAAACCACTGGCTTTGGCATAACGTTCAATATTATCGATACCAAGACGCAATCCCATGGTATAATAATAAATGTCGCAGGAGTGAACCAAGGCAGTGGTCATATTCATAGCTCCATGCCCGGCGTGCCAGCAACGAAAGATGCGATTGCCAAGGCGCACAGAACCGCCGCAATGTACCACTTCTTGAGGATTTACGCCTTTTTCCAAAAAAAGTCCCGTCATGACAAGTTTCCACACCGAAGCCGGAGGGTAAACCGATTGCACGGCACGATTTTGTAAAGGATGCTTAGGATTCTCTCTTAATATATTCCAATCTTTATGAGAAATACCATCAGTGAAAAGATTGTTGTCATAGGCAGGTGCGGTTACCAAGGCGATGAGTTTTCCCGTATCGGGATCCATAACCACCACAGATCCCGTATGTTCACCAAGGGCTTCCCAAGCTGCCTTTTGAATTTTGGTATCAATGGCAAGGCGAATAATTTTCCCGCCATGGGGTTCTTGCATAAGTTTTTTGCTCAAAGAACGTCCGTGAACATCCACTTCTCGTTGATAAAGACCTTTGAAGCCACGCAATTGCTCATCAAGAGTATACTCAAGCCCTTGTTTTCCCACCAAATCGCCCATATGCAATTTTTTATTTTTTTCCATCTCCCTTTCATTGGCTTCGGCAACATAGCCTAAAATGTGGGCATAAATTTCTTTTTCGGGATAGGTACGTTTGGCATTGGTTACTATTTCAAGCCCCGGCCAATTGATCAATTCTGCCTCGATTTTTGTGACCAAGTCAATATCAATGCCGGAAACAAGCAACATGGGCTCAAAGGATTGGACTTTGCGTATATCCTTGCGATATTTGGCAATAATCTCGTCATGGTTAACGCCTGTCCACGCACTGACCTCAGCCAAGGTAGCAGGAATATCGGGGCAATCTTCTCGAACAATACTGATACCATAGGCAACCACATTATTGGCAAGCACATTACCTTGACTGTCAAGAATAAGCCCTCTCGGAGCTAAAATTCTTTCCTCTCGCATACGATTAAGTTGCGCCAACTTGGCATAGGATTCACCTTTATTAACCTGCAAATACCAAAAACGCACCACAAAAACGAGAAAAAGCAAGCCCACAAGCACCTGCAATAACAATGTCCCCATTTTAGGCGGTTGATATTCATCTGTTTCCACAGGAATTTTAAGCCAACTTTGGAGTTTACTTTCTTTTTTTTGCTCTAAATTATACTGCATCGACATGAATTTTAATCCATTTACGAGTTAAATGTGCTATCCACCACGCCGGTGCCACAAAAATGGCTTGGTAAATACTTTCTTCAATGAGTATCGCTAAATTTACCGGCAAATCTTGCAAAGGTGCCAACATGTAGACTAAAACAAAATGCGCAGAGCCAAGGCATACAGCCATAAGCATCACAAAAAGCATATTTTGAACTTCAAAAAGCCAACGCCCTATAATAAATAAAATCACTACTATGGCATACCATAAAAGCATACCGCCAAAATCTCGTGAACCTATGCCCTCTTGAATGAAAATAAGCAAAGGAAGCAACCAAAGCAAGTCTTTATAGCGTTTTTCTTGTAAAACAAGAATAAGACCAATGACCAAAGCATCAAGAGATGGTATAGAAGCTTGAAATATAATGGAAATACAAAAAAATAAAATCCACCAAATGCAGGCTTTCACATTCATGACATAACCCTTATTTTGGCACCGAAAGACCGCCGTGTACCAGTTTATTGCTCTTTAAGCGTGGTAAATTTTCCATATTTAAGTTTGGAAAATAGATGTGATTTTGAGAATGTATCTTTTCTACTTTGGCAAGCTCTTCCCTATTTTTATGCTCATTAATAAGATTGACCTGCTCCAATGTGGGAGGACCGATAAAATCCACTGCCGGAATTTCAGGCAGGGGTTCAAGCCCCGTAGGTTCTAGCAAGAGCACTTCCTCAAGATGTGTCGCATCCACAAGCGGCGTAGCGTACACCGTTTTAAAAGGTGAATACCCAAGCATGGTCACTTCGGTAACCCGTGCCACGGCAAGTCCTTTGGGATACACACCGTCAAGACCTGAAGTCACTAATATTTCGCCTTCTTCAATAGCGGCATCATGCTCAACGAAACGCATTTCCAAAGGCATACGCCCGCCTCGTCCCGTTACAATACCGGCAGTTCGAGTTTTTTGACTGAGTACCGCAATGCGACTGCTGGGGTCGGTGAGTAAAAGTGCCGTGGAAGTATGCGCCGAGGCACGTAAAACACGCCCCACCAAACCCAAATGAGTCATTATGGGTATGCCGGGAATCCCTCCTGTCACATAACCTCGACTCAAAATAACTGTTTCCAGCACAGAATTTGGTCCCATACGCCCGGCAAGAATGCGTGCTCCGATGGGATGCCAACTTCTGTCCATGGGTAAGGACAAAAGGGCACGCAAACGCCGCACTTCAGCTCTTGCTTCGTCAGCAGCAATAAGAGCTGAACGCATGGAAAGCAAATCGGCTTTCAGTGTAATATTTTCCTGACGTACATGCACAAGATTTATATAATTTTCCCAAACTCCTGAATATGTAGAATGTATGGAAAGCATAGGTTTCAAAACGCTGCCAACCAGTTCAAGACCGATAAAAGTTGCTACTTTATCAAGAATACCGGAGCGTTGATTCCATGTATGTATTCCCAAAAAAAGGAAGAGCATAATAATGCAAATAACAATGTAGCGTCTTGGGGTCACGGGATTAAACACCTAATCAATGGTTAGTATTTAAAACAAAAAGGATTTACGGCAAACATTTATAAAAAAAGATACCGCAAACCCAAAAGTATGCATAAAAAATGCAAGGAATCATTGATTAAATAATATCTATCACCAAATTAACCCGAAGAGTACAAGTGAAAGATACCATTTAATCAATATACCATTAATCTATGCAAACTTCCTTAAGAATATGCAAACTATCAAGAGCTCTGCCTGTGCCCATAACCACTGTGGAAAGCGGATCTTCTACCACGGTAATAGGCAACGATGTTTCATCACGTAAAAGTTGGTCAAGCCCCCGTAAAAGCGCACCTCCACCGGTAAGCACAATACCTCTGTCCACTATATCCGCCGCCAATTCAGGCGGAGTTTGCTCAAGAGCCATACGCACAGCTTGCACAATACCATCCACTTGCTCGGCAATGGCTTTGCGCACCTCTTCGGAAGTTATGATAATATTTTGAGGAATACCGGTAACAAGGTCACGTCCCTTTACTTCTATTTGCTCCTCAGGGTCCATGAGATATGCCGACGCAATTTTCATTTTAATTTCTTCGGCAGAAGATTCACCTATGAGCATACTGTATTTGCGCCGAACGTGGGTCATTATGGATTCATCCATTTTATCGCCGCCCACACGCACCGACCGTGAATATACAATACCGGAAAGAGAAATAATGGCAACTTCGGTGGTACCGCCGCCTATATCCACCACCATATTGGAGGTGGGTTCTTGTATGGGTAAATTTGCGCCAATGGCAGCGGCCATAGGTTCTTCGATGAGGTACACTTCACGAGCACCGGCAGATTGTGCAGATTCTTTCACCGCACGTTTTTCCACTTGTGTGATGCCGGTTGGCACACAAATTATAATGCGTGGACGCACTAAATGGCGTGAATTATGTACTTTATTAATAAAGTACCTAAGCATGGCTTCGGTAATTTCAAAGTCAGCAATAACGCCGTCTTTCATGGGGCGAATGGCAGTTATATTTCCGGGGGTACGCCCAAGCATCCTTTTGGCTTCTTGTCCCACTGCCAAAACCACATTATTTCCTCGAGAATCTTTTTTGACTGCCACCACAGAAGGTTCCCGTAAAACGATGCCTTGTCCTTTCACATATACACAGGTATTTGCCGTGCCAAGGTCGATGGCCAAGTCATTGGAAAAAAAACCTAAAACAAAATCAACTATTTTTGCCATGAATCAACTCACTTTAATGATTTCATACATGGAAGCGTATCTGCTCCAACGTGAATAAGTTGATACTATTTTATAAAATGAAGGTGAAGTCAATATATATCTTGAAAGTTCAAATATTTTTCCTTATCTTTAAATTAGCTCTTGAATTTACAAATTAAGACCGCTGCGCAATTCATTTCGCAAGGTCTTTGGAGCGTTGACGTCAGTCAATGCAACCGAAAATCAAGAATAGGCGGAGCTTCGCTTCGCCGTTAAGTGATTGATTTTCGTG
>CAYJHV010000055.1:0-8220 GCA_964369825.1 uncultured Desulfovibrionaceae bacterium
GTCGGACTTTTGCTAGCGCCAAAAAGTTTTCCCCTCCCCCAGAAAAAAATTTAACATACAATAACCTGACTGTCCTAATTATATCTAAGTTTTTATATAAAGCAAGACATTACAAAATCCATCAGGATTTTGCGCTGCAAAAGCGGCGGAGTCTGCGGAAAACCACGTTTTTTTGCAATTAGACACTAGATCAGCTCAACTAATCTGGCAAAAGGCACCACCGAAACGGAGCGTATTGTATGTACAACCAAGTCTAAACAAATGCATTCTACACAGCACAAAGTATTAACACAGTAAACAGTTTTTAAAGCTCTGTTATCTTGCTCCGGCTGCCCTGAGTATGCCCTTAATGGCTTCGGCATGAATTTTATTCATTCCGGCATATTGTAATACCGTGCGACCATTATCGCTCACCGCTTTAGGATAGGCTCCATTTTGCAAGAGCACACGCACCACTTGAGGATTTTTGGTGTAACCTGCCGCAAACATAAGCGCAGTTTCTCCCATGGTGCTACGTGCGTTTACGTTGATACCATTGCTTATAAGCACTTGCAATACCTTGGGCTCGCTATTGCTCAGTGCGGCAAACATCAGCGGCGTAAAATTATTACTCATACGTGTATTTGCGCCGTGTTTTAACAGTGTTTGCACAATGGCAGGATTGGGATTATCTGCCGCCGCATCAATGAGTGCCGTACCCATGTGACTTTTGGCATTCACATTGGCACCAAGTTTAATGAGTGCGTCAATAATTGCAGGGTTATTAGTCGCTCTGGCGGCAAACATGAGCGGAGTATCCTCAAGATAAAAACCATCATCGGCATTATTTTGAGAGCGCATATTCACATTGGCACCTTGACTCACGCTGTT
This sequence comes from uncultured Desulfovibrionaceae bacterium, assembly GCA_964369825.1. Taxonomy (GTDB): domain Bacteria; phylum Desulfobacterota; class Desulfovibrionia; order Desulfovibrionales; family Desulfovibrionaceae; genus CAYJAD01. Next base: position 871 of record CAYJHV010000055.1, read on the forward strand.
TTGCACATCTTGCACTGTGGCTGTTTGCCAATACTGATGCGTAAGAAATTTATGCTCATAGGCCATTGCCGCATTTAGCAGGGCGCATTGTACGAAAAATATCATGATTAAACATGATTTTACATAAAAATACATATTTTTAACCCCTAAGTGTTTATTGCAGAGTTTCTTTGCCGTCTTCACCTTCTTGAAAATGAACCGCCCCCATCATTTTGAGCGCAATTTCTTTAACTCCTTCAGTTTGACGCCATTGCGAAAAAAAGTTCTGCCACGCACCAAATTCCATAAAACCTTCATCCAATTGAGCTTCATGAGCTTGCACAAAAGTATTGAAAAGTTGTAGTTCCACCTGAAAAGTTGTACTGTCAAAAACTGTGCTCGACATATCCTTGGGTATGGTTTTGCCGTCAAGTTCTGTGAGTACATGCTCACAAACGGCAGAGCGTGAAGACTCAAAAGTGATTTCCTTACCATTCATTTTATCAAGCATAAGATATAAATGTGGATATAGTTCCTTGATGCGCAGCACTCCTTGTTCCGGCACTTGAATAAAAAGCTTCTCAGCTTCTTGATTTTCTTCTTGGGTTTCGGGAGCATAGATAAAATAAAATCGCAGCCAATTTTCAAACATGACCACTTCTAAAACTTTTGCCACACTTTTACCAAAATTTGTGGATGTATCTGACATATTATTTTCCTCCGTTATTATTTTCTTTTCATAAAAACTGTGTAATTTTTAAGCGCAATGACAAACTATGTCAATTGTAAGCACACATCAAAGCTAATTAAATTCTGTGTCCACTACACGCACATAAAACAAAGTCAAAAAGTTAGCAACAGAACTCTTGACAGAAACATGGTGCTTGCTTATTTATCAGTTTTACACAGGAGACTTTGGATGACACATAAAAAACCGCACCAAAAATATATGGACGCTCAAAAAAAACACGCTGAGCAAGAATTTAACGACGATCAAGAAGAATGCATCATTCCCTTGGATCCTGATATCTTACCTGAAATTGACTTGAGCAATGTCAGCCCCGAAGATGCTGCGCCTGTGCGTGACCCACAAGAAATAGCTCGTGAAGCGCACTTGAGGGCATTGGCAGATATGGAAAATTATAAAAAACGCCTTGCTCGCGAACATGAAGAACAAATGGCATATGCAGCCGAAAAAGTATTGGCAAGCTTGCTTCCAAGCCTTGATAATCTCGATTTGGCACTGCAATACGGAAGTAATAACGAAGCGTGCAAAGATATGGTTATGGGCATTGAAATGACTCGCAAGCTCTTACTCGATGCTGTAAAAGCACACGGTCTTGAGCCTGTGGGAGAAGTGGGAGAAGCTTTCACTCCGGAATTACACGAAGCACTTACTTTTGAACAAAGAGACAATATGGAAGAAAATCATGTGAGTACCGTGATGCAAAAAGGGTATAAGTTGAAAAACCGTCTACTCAGACCTGCCAAGGTTGGCATCAGTAAGAAGTAGTTTGATTTTTCAAAGAATTTTTTCTTTCAGTGAAAAAACAAGATTTCAAAATATTTATGATAGTAGTCACTGAAAAACACAATAACAATAAATGAGCCGGAACTTGCTTCCGGCGTCCCCGAAGGGGTGTTCCCGTTAGGTGAGGTTACGAACCTCACGGGAATAGAGAGCAATGCATCAATTATGATAGCTTTACATGAAGTGAATCTACTCTCTTGTTCGGATTCTAAGTGTCAAATTGACGCAAGTTGAACTTAGAGTTGAAACTACTCTTGAGCATGGATTTGGGCATAAGCTTTGAGTACAGCGTTCATCCTAGATTGATAACCTTTTCCTAAAGACTTATACCAGCTTAATACATCGGCATCTATGCGTAAAGTTACTTGTGGTTTTTTTCCCTTAACAAGCTGTGTAGGGTGCAAGCGTTTGGCCACCTCAAAAAAAGCATCTTCCAAAGGAAGTGCGTCCATATCGTTTTGGGCGGCGGCGGTAATTTCAGCATCGCTCATATTTCCAATGTAAGTCCAGTCAGTACGTGACTTTTGTTGACGCACTTCTTCTAAAGAAATTTGGGTAATATTATTTGCAGAGTTTTTCATATTCAAATTCCATGCTTTAAGATAACGACAAAAAGTAACTACGTCAAAGGATATATATTCCATTACAAAAAAATTTTTTCATTCTTGTGTAAGCATATTTTCATAAATTTCGAAAAATAACACGTAATAAACTCAAAATAAAGCCATAATAAATAAACAAATAAGGTATGCCCCAAGAAATTTATAAGCTCGTCTTGTGCGCAGTGCCAAAATCGCTCCCACAAGAGAAATACTGTAAAGTATTTGCCAATTAAACTCTGAAAATACCGGCAGAAAATATATTTTCTCCAGCCATGAAAAAAAAGAGTACAGCAAGGCAAAGGAAGTAAAATAAAGGAAGGACGATGACCAAAGCATACGCCAAGTGGAACGTGAAATAATGTGCGCCGGCGACATACCTTTATGCTGCAATGTGTCCGTATTTTGGTTTTCTGCCGAACACTTTTCCATGGAACAGGTATTTTCCACCCAAAGTTCAAGTTGTGTATCATAATAAGTATTTTTGGCACGTTGCCAATGCTCCAGTAATGAAGCGGCATGACCAAAAAAAAGGCAGATACAAAATGGAATAGGTAAAGCCGAAGGTAATTGCCACTGAAAAATTAAGCACAAAGGATAGAGTAATAAGAAAGAAAATGTGGCAGATGCCGGTATTACAATGCCAAGTCTGAGCAAATCAATCCAAAAAAGTTCCAGAGCAAGTCCCACTGCCAAGGCCAAAGGCATGGTATTTGTGCAATAACCAAGAATAAGAGCCATGACCAAGGGTCTGCCCAAAAAAACTACTTGATAAACAGTGCGTAATGCATAGCTGAGTACAAAAAAAAACCACTCATAAAAATGAGAGCAAGGGGAGATAATGCATCAAGTGTTTTCAAAGTACCGTAGGCCGCATCGGTAATATGGGTATCATAGACAAAGCTCATGAATTCCTCGATTTTTTTCTGAAGGTATACATCGAAAATCCAAAGTAAAATTTTCTGCCAGCATTTTTAGAAGTTCACATTCTTGCACAGAAAGAGAAATATGCGGCAAAATAATTTTTTTTCCTTGTTCATGGTGCAAATTGCCTATGTTGATGAAGGCTATTTCTTGCACTAAATTGGGAGCAAAGGGGCTAAAGATAACTTTTTGAAGGTCTTGGCAGTTTTCAAAAAGTACCAGCACTTTTTCTGAGCCGAGCTTTTGAATGACATGCCAAACGTGTACAATTTCAACTACATGCAAGTTGACTCTTTTGGGCACAGCCAAGCTGATAATTTGTAGGTACAGGGCATCATTTGCCATGGCATCGCTTACCACCAACACATGCTGTGCTCCCATATACGGAAGCCAGCCTTCAATGATTTGCCCATGTATAAGTCTGTTATCTACTCTAAATATCAGCATAATAAGCCCTAACTTGAATCTCAAATTAAAATTCTAAGTTAAAATTACGTCCTATGGTTAATTTTTATTGACTATGGCAAAATAAGTTTTTCCTCGTCTTTAAAAATACTTTGTATTTTGCCACAGCGTCCTGTGGCGCATTCTAATCCTATAGTAATTTTACTTGAAATTACTATATTGACTGCGAGAGCAATCAAGCACTGTGTAGGCATAAACGCAATTTATTTGCGCTATTAAGTGCCGAAGCAAGTGTGCTTTAAAAAGTTGACATTAATAATGTCAACTTAAAATGCTATATAAGTCATTTTAGCGTAAATTGGATTTAGACCCGGAACAAAATTTTGTGGAAGCTATTGCTTGTTTACAAGCATTTGCCCGGCAACCACGATACCATTTTTGCCTGCATCACCGGCAAGAGTCGCCAACTCTTTGAGTTCACAGGTTCGAGAAGTAAAAACTTTCAAAACCATGGGAAGATTAACTCCCGTCACCACTTCAACTTTATGTTTGCCAAGCAAAGCCAAGCTTAAGTTGGTAGGAGTTCCGCCAAACATATCGGTGAGAATAATAACTCCTGCTCCTTTATCTAAACGGGAAGCGGCATCTTCAAGGCGTTGTACCGTATCACTTACTTCTTGAGCAACATCCACAGAAATGGACGCACAATCGGTTAATGCGCCAAGTATGCCTTCTGCCGTGCGCAGGGTAACAGCTCCATAATCGCCGTGAGTAACAATAATAATACCCACTTCGCTTACAATTTCACTCATTTTACACCTCTATTTTTCTGCCGGGTTATTTATGTTGTACATCCAAAGCCATATGCCGATGTTCTACGCTCACGGCATATCCATTTTGAGTCAACACTTTATGCAGTCTTTGTACCGTAGCCACCGAGCGATGCCTTCCTCCTGTACATCCCAGAGCAAGGCTTAACCTATAGCGTCCCTCAGCTTCCATAAGTCCAAGCGTAAATACAAGAAAATCAAATAATTTTTCGCAAAACACCTGTTCTAATTTATTATTGTAAATAAAGGCATCAATACGTTCATCCATGCCCGAAAGTGGTCGCAATATAGGGTCAAAATGAGGATTTGGCAAAAAGCGTACATCCAAAACCATATCGGCTTCCTTGGGGACGCCATATTTAAAGCCAAAGGAAATAAGATTTACCTTAAGAGGGCGTACAGGTAAACTTTCATCACCGGCAACGCATTTTCCAAATTGCTGTTGCAACTTTCTTCTCAGGTCATGAATGGAATTGTCTGTGGTATCAATGACAAAATCTGCCATGCCTCGCAAAGCAGTTAATGACTGACATTCTTTTTTGAGTGCATGTTCAAGTCCGATGCCGGTATGCTCCAAAGGATGTGGGCGGCGTGTTGTGGCATAACGGCGTAAAAGTTCGGTGAAATCGGCTTCGAGAAAAAGGATGTGCGTGCTTACATTTTGTAGTTGCAGCATTTGCACCACGGCGCTAATATTATCAACGGGATTTCTATCATGTAAAGCAATGCCAAAAGCTATGCCTCGAAAATGCTGCATACTGTCGTGGCGCATCATGGTCACCATTTCATACATTAAGGAAACAGGTAAACCGTCTATAGTAAAATAGCCTAAATCTTCAAATACTTGCAGTGCTGTGCTTATGCCTGCTCCGGAAAGCCCCGTCACCATAAAGGCTTGCATGGAAGAAAAATTTCTTTGCATAGGCACTCCGCAAATAAAAAATTGCCACCGCAAACGTAAAATATGTTGCGGTGGCAAAATATCTTTAAACTATGGGGTCAATGAGTCCGTAATCGCCGCTACGACGACGATATACCACATTAATGCGATGATGCTCTTCGTTTAAGAAGACCAAGAATTCACTGCCCACAGATTCCAACTGCAAAATTGCTTCTTCAAGGGACATGGGTTTTGGCTCAAAACGTCTTGTGCCAATTTGCCCGTCATCACTTTCTGCGCCAAAGTTATAGGTAAAGATTTCAACTTTAGCATCACGAGCTTGACGATGATGCTTTTTAAGGCGTGAAACGTGTTTTTTTACTTGAGCTTCCAGCTTATCCAGAACCAAATCAATGGAAGAATACATTTCTTGACTTTGTTCCGTGGCTGCCAAAGATAATCCTTCGCCGGAAACACGTACTTCACATACTTGACGAAATTTATCGATGCTAAGGTTTACTTGCACATCAAGACCGGAGGCTTTGCCAAAAAAACGTCCAAGTTTTTCAAAGCGCCGCCGCGCATACTTCTTGAGGTGTTCGGAAGGTTCAAAATTCTTAAAAGTAAAAGCAATATTCATAGGTTCCTCCTTTGTGAGCGTAAAATAATTTAGGAAAAACTGAGCGTGTCACTACCAACAAAAATTCAAAAAGCATTAGCCTGTAATATTTATAATTAAAAATGTTCTTTTCGTCTAGAGGAAGATGCAATATCCATGGCGGTGCGATATTTTGCCACAGTTCTGCGGGCAATACTCACATTCAAATGTTCTTTGAGCATTTCACCGATTCGCTCGTCACTGAGCGGACTTTTAGGATTTTCTTCTGCAATAAATTTTTTAATCAATGCCTTAACGCTTTCGGAACCCACCTGACTTCCGTCGGCCAAGGCCAGTGCGCTGTTAAAAAAGAATTTCAATTCAAACGTTCCGTGCGGCGTTGCCACATATTTATTTGAAGTTATGCGGCTTACCGTGGATTCGTGCATGGCAATATCATCGGCAATATCTTTGAGGATAAGCGGCGCCAATTGCGATACGCCTTGCTCAAAGAAAGGACGTTGATATTTTATTATGCTTTCAACAACCTTATATAATGTACGTTGTCTTTGGTAAAGACTTTTTATGAGCCACGAAGCAGCACGCATTTTTTCTGAACAGTATTCTTTGTCATTGCCGTCTAAGTGCTCAATGCTTTCTGTCAGTGTAGAAGAAAGTTGTAAATGTGGCAAGCCGTCATCGTTTAAAATAATCACAAAATCATTGCCATATTCATAGACAAAAACGTCCGGGCTTACAAAGGTTGTTTCTCCAACGCCAAAGGAGGCCCCGGGCAATGGCTCAAGAGATTGAATAATATCTAAATATTCAGCAAGATCCTCCATGGTAAGTTGGAATTTACGCAAAATAGGTTTGTAGCGTTTATTTTCCAAATCTTCCAAGTGATCGCTTACCAAGGACACAAGAATAGGATCTCGATCGTAGTTTAAGCTGCGTAATTGAATGAGCAGACATTCTTTTGGCGAACGTGCGGCAACTCCAATGGGATCGAAAAGTTGGACTATCGAAAGCACATTTTCAACATCTTCGGCACATTGACCGCTCATTTCCACAATATCTTCAATGTCTGCTTGTAAATATCCTGAGGAAGATAAATTGCCGATGATGACTTCACCAATATCTTTTTGCGTGTCGTTAAGCTGGGAAGAAAGGCGTAATTGCCACAAAAGATGCGCTTCCAATGTGGGTTTTTCGGTGTAGCGAGATTCTATGGAAGACATCTCGTCAAGAGATTCATATTCTCGGGAGGAATTATTGCGAGGCGATGAAGCAAATTCACCCATATAATCTTCCCAATCGGCTCCCTTTGCTATTTCGCCGTCATAAACATTGTCGCCTTCACCGTCTTTTTTTTGTTCACGTACTTCTTTATGTTCAGTGTCCTGACTGTCCTCAAAACCTTCTTCCAAAAAAGGATTTTCGAGAAGTTCTTTTTGAACCGTTTCCACAAGCTCAAGGCGAGACAATTGTAAAAGCTTAATGGCCTGTTGCAATTGTGGTGTCATGATAAGCTGTTGTGCCAGCTTAAGTTGTTGGCGAAGCTCCAATGCCATAAGCGAATTACCTTTCCTCAAAATGTCAGC
>CAYJHV010000056.1:0-8200 GCA_964369825.1 uncultured Desulfovibrionaceae bacterium
CTCCTCCATGAAGACGTTATACCACTAATCTATTTATAAGTAAATACTCTCAAAATCTCTATAATTGGTTTTTAATATAGGCTATATGCGTAAAATATACGTCTATACATGAACATGGAGTTTTTTTCATAGAAAAAATTGAAATGATGAAATTTCAAAGAATCGCTATGCGCTCTTGCTTTTAATTAATTTTTTTGAGAACATAAACAAGCGTGATGAGGGTACACCAACGAATCTTTTGGTTTTGGAGTGAACATGAATAAGTTATTGCTTAAGCATTTTGAAAGTTTACTGGATGCTCTGGCTGATGGTATTTTTATTACTGATGCCCTTGGCAATACTTTGAAAGTGAACCGCATGTATGAACAGCTGACAGGAATAAAATTTAAAGAAGTGCAAGGCAGAAATGTACGTTCTTTACAAGAAGAAGGAATTTTTGACAATATTTTAAACCCTGAAATTGTACGTACCTCAAAACCCAGCACCAAGGTACAACTTTTACGTAATGGCAAAAAAGTGGTACTCTCGGGTATTCCTGTCTTTGATGATGATGGTGAGCTTTGCCTTGTGGTAACTTTTGTACGTGATATTACAATGTTAACCCAGCTCAATGAACAAATGGATGCACAAACAACGCTCATCAATCAAATGCATGAACAAATTGCTTATGTGGCGCATAAACAATCAGCCGATGCAAGCCCCGTTTATGCAAGTAATGCACTTAAAGAAGTCATAGACCTTCTGGATCGCTTGGCAAAAACCGATGCAACCATACTTATTCTCGGTGAAACGGGCGTAGGTAAGGATGTTTTTGCTCGTTATGCCCATGATAAAAGCTTACGTCGTCAAAAACTTATGCTAAAAGTAGATTGCGGCGGTATATCCGAGGCACTTACCGAATCTGAAATGTTTGGTTATAATCCCGGAGCTTTTACCGGCGCATCTCCCAAAGGCAAAGCCGGTTATTTTGAGATGGCAGATGGCAGTACCATTTTTTTAGACGAACTTGGAGAGCTGCCTCTCAATATGCAAACTCGCCTTTTACGTGTTTTGCAAGATGGAGAAATCTTGCGTGTGGGTTCTACCACGCCTAAAAAAGTCAATGTGCGTGTCATTGCTGCCACCAATCGTAATCTTGAAGAATGCGTGGCAGCCGGTACTTTTCGCAGAGACCTTTATTATCGCTTAAATGTGGCAACGGTGCTCATTCCTCCTCTACGTGAAAGACAAGATGATATTATTCCTTTAGCAGAGCACTTTTTACGTGAATTTACAGCAAAATATCGCAAAAATATGGCTTTTATGGAAATCAGTATGGACGTCATGCGATCTTACCATTGGCCCGGCAATGTACGTGAATTACAAAATCTTATCCATAGCCTTGTGGTAACACATAATACCACACTCATCTCTCCACATGATTTACCCGCACATATTGGCGGTAAAAGTGATGTTGTACCTCATTATACGGAAAATCTTCTTGCAAGCGAACGCTCATTAAAGGATATTATGGCAGAAATTGAAAAAGATTTTTTGCAACGTGCCATCGAAATGCATGGTTCCGTACAAAAAGTTGCGCAATTATTCAAAATTAATCGAAGCACTATTTTTCGAAAATTACAAGCAAAACCTTAATATACCATGAAAATATCTCAAATTAAAATGCCGTGTGAAAATCTTAATATAAGTACACCATATTTACAAAGTTAATGTAATACTTTAACTATCCATAGTTAATCGAAGCACTGTTTTTCGAAAATCACAAGCAAAACATTAGAATACCATAAAAAACATTAAATTATTAAATTAAAACATGGTGAATATAAGTTCACCATTTTTAAAAAGCTAATGTAATACTTTAACTCTTCATATGCACGAGTACCATTTTATTCATGGATACTACTTTCAGAACTTTTTATTTAGCTCCATGTTGTTTGAGCAAGTCAACAATACCTTCATGCTTATTATTTTTTGCCAAGGTAAGGATTGAATCACCGTTTGGAAGTTTTTCATTGGGATCTGCGCCGTGCTTAAGGAGAATTTCAACGATGTCCTTAGGCTGATCTTTAACTGCATACATAAGAGCTGTTAAGCCGTTATCATTTTTAGCATGGATATTAACTTCATTTTTTAGGAAAACCAAGATATCCGGCTTATTTCCATTGGCAGTGGAAAGCATAAGCGCCGTTTCACCGAACCTATTCTTAGCATTAATTTCTGCCCCTTTGTCCAGTAAAAGCTGTATATCTTCAGCATTACCGTTGGCAGCATACATCAATGCAGTCCAACCATATTGATTCCGTGTATGTATGTTTATACCTTGATCAAGTAAAAACTTAATGGCATCAGTATGTTTTCCGGTTACGGCATACATAAGTATGGTGCTTCCGTCTGTTTCTGTGGCGCTTAATTTTGCACCATACAATAACAGAAGTTTCATGGCTTTTATATTGCCATTTTGTGCGGCAAAAAACATGGCTGTTCTACCAAGTCCATCCTTACTGTTTGCTTGTGTGGCATCGGTTTTTAGCAATTTTTCCATTAGCTCAACATTATTCAATTCCGCAGCCTCAATGAATTCATTGGCATATGTTATGGAAGAAACAGAAAAAAGCCATAATAATAAAATAAAAATCGCTTTATAATGCATTTGTTATCTCTTTAATAATTTTAAAAATCTTAATATATCAACATGATACAATTATATATTTTTTTACAATACTATATTTATTTTGTATGTCAAGCTTTTCTTTTACTGTTTAGGAAACATAAAAAGTTATAACAATTCTCATTTTAGATTCTTCTGGGGGTGAAATTAAAACTTTATATATCTATGAATATTTAGGTAATTAATATAATAAATTAAAAATATATATAAATAAAAATCCAATCAAAGCGTCACTCACGTAAGCGCGTTTTGGGGGGTCTGGGGGGCTTTTTGGCGCTAGCAAAAGCCCCCCAGAAAAAATTAGTACCAAGTAACAATCATGTATTGGTATTATACCTTTAACCTCTCTAAAAATAAAGATAATAATGTAAGCGTTGTACTTTAGTTTAGAGTGGGAAGGTTGACGTTTTTTTTTATATGACGTAAAGCAAGCTCCTACTGATTTTTCACTTATTTGAAAATGGGAATTTCATAAATGATTAAAAGAGCACTTTATCTATGCATGTGTATTTTTCTTCTTGTTGCGTGTACTTCTTCTGACGAAAAGAAAGTTAATAGTATTGTTATTGCACTTTCAAGCGAACCTGAAACGGGTTTTGACCCTTGCCTTGGGTGGGGGAGAGACGGTAATCCGCTTATCCAAAGCACACTTGTCACTCTTAATAACGATATGGCCGTCGAAAACGATTTAGCTACAAAATATTTTTTAAGTGATGATGCGTTAACGTGGACTTTTAGCATCAGAGATGATGTAAAGTTTTCTGATGGCTCTCCTTTACGTGCTGAAGATGTTGTTTTTACCTTTGAAACTGCTAAAAAAAGCGCTTCGGCTGTAGATTTAACATCTCTTGAATATGTAAAAGCTTTAGATGCTACTACCGTAGAATTTAAGTTGAAAAAACCTCATATTACCTTTATATATACAATCGCTCAGACGGGTATTGTTCCCAGAAAGCATTATAGTGAAAGCTACGCTCAAAAACCGCTGGGTAGTGGACCGTTTACTCTGTTGCAATGGGATGCGGGTGAACAAGTTATATTTGGCGTAAATAAGCATTATTATGGGAAAAAACCTAGCGTTGAGAGAGTGACGGTGTTATTTATGAGCGATGAAAGTGCCTATGCCGCAGCGCAGAGTGGAAATGTTGACGTGGCTGTTACCAATATGAATTTAGCCAAGAATCAAATCCAAGGTATGAATCTTAAAAAATTTGTGACCATCGACAATAGAGGTATGACACTGCCGACCATAAAAAATACCAATAAAACAAATGCATTTTCTTATCCTATAGGGAATAACGTGACCTCTGATGTGGCTGTTAGAAGAGCCCTTTCTTACGGTATTAACAGAGAGCAGTTGGTAAGTGATGTTTTAAATGGTTATGCACGAGTGGCCTATAGTGAATGTGACGGAATGCCTTGGGCCGGTGACGATGCTAAAGTTGAATATAATCTTGACCGTGCCAAAAAGATTTTAGATGGGGCAGGGTGGATTGTAGGAGCTGATGGCATACGCTATAAAGATGACCTCAAGGCGGAGTTTGCTCTTTTATATAGTTCTTCCGATCCGACAAGATTAGCTTTAGCCAGCGCCGTGGCTTATCAAGCTAAAAAATTAGGTATTTCCATAATTATTCAAGGCAAAAGTTGGGATGAAATAGAAAAAGAAATGCATTCAAAAGCGGTACTTATGGGTTTTGGATCGCAACATCCCATAGAAACGTACTATTTATATCATAGCTCCAATAAAGGACGTGATTTTTATAATCCCGAATATTACGAAAATAGCGAAGTGGATTCACATTTGGAAGAAGCCTTGGCACAAAGGAATTTTGATGACTTTATAAGGCTTTACAAAAAAGTTCAGTGGGATTCAAAAACCGGAGTATCAACTAAAGGGGATATTCCTTTTCTCTGGTTGGTAAATGTTGATCACTTGTATTTTGTTAATAATAAATTGAACATGGGTAAACAAAAAATTCACCCTCATGGGCACTCTTGGCCGGTTCTTGAAAACTTAAATGAATGGACTTGGACTGAATAGATGGTAAAATACATTCTGAAATCATTACTCAGACTTGTATTATTACTGTTTTGTGTAAGTCTTGCTTCCTTTATTTTAATCGAAGCATCTCCCATTGACCCAATTCAGGCTTACATCACCTCGTCTGATGTGGTATCAGCCGAGCAAAGGAGTGAAATTGAGAATTACTTTGGCTTAAATAAACCCCCTGTGGAAAGATTTTGTGCATGGATTGGCGCAGTGTTAAAACTTGATTTGGGAATATCTATAATTTACAGACAGCCGGTTATTGATATTATTGCCGAAAGATTTTGGAGCTCTCTTTCTCTCATGTTGAGTACTTGGGTTTTTGCCGGTATGGTGGGAATTTTATTCGGCTTAATAATGGGAGCAAATAATGGAAAGCCTCTCGATAAAATTCTAAAATCTTTGTGTTTAACCCTCACTTCCATACCCACATTTTTATTGGGTATTTTTTTTCTCATAATTTTTTCGGTCTATTTGGGCTGGTTTCCCATAGGTTTTAGTGCTCCCATTGGTATGCTTAAAAGTGAAATCGGCATTTGGCACAGAATATATCATCTCATATTGCCGTGTTTTGTTTTAACCTTATCGTCATTTGCCACAATTGCTCTACATACCAGAGAAAAATTAGTCGCAGTGCTCAAGAGTGATTATGTGCTTCTAGCTAAAACAAGGGGCTATTCCCGCCTTAAGATTGTGTATAGGCATGGAATCAGAAATATATTACTGCCCATTACGACCATTCAATTTGCGTCTCTGAGTGAAATTTTTGGTGGCAGTATTTTAGCTGAAACAATTTTTTCCTATCCCGGTCTTGGCAGTACCTTGGTAAAGGCAGGTCTGCGAGGCGATGTGGCTTTGCTTTTGGGCATAACTCTTTTTAGTGCAGTTTTTGTTTTTGTGGGTAATGCAGTGGCCAATATTTTATATGGCATCATCGATCCCAAAATTAGATTAAATTATAAAAACGGTAGCTAAGGAAATTAAAGATGATAAATATGTCTTTAATAAAAGTATGCGCCATATCTTTAGTGCTGTTTTTATTGATTGTTATAGGTCTCATGATAAGTGACAATCTCATTGTTTCTGATTTTACAATAAAAAATCAGCCGCCTTCGCTGCAGCACTTTTTTGGTACAGACCACTTAGGTCGTGATGTTTTTATAAGAACGATTAAGGGCTTGTCCACAAGCTTAATAATTGGGCTGGGAGCTTCTGTTTTGAGCTCTTTTATTGCATTGGCAATGGGAGTCAGTGCAGGTGTTTTGTCTCGATACGTTGACAGTGTCATCAGCTTTATTATTGACTTAACTATGAGTGTTCCGCATTTAATACTGCTTATTTTGATTTCTTTTTGTCTTGGCAGAGGTTTGGAGGGCATTGTTGTGGGTCTGACTCTTTCCCACTGGACATTTTTAGCCAGAGTTATTCGGGCTGAATGTATGGCTCTTAAAGAAGAGCAATATGTAAAAATGTCGGAAAAATTTGGAAAATCAAAGTTTTTTATTATCAAAAACCATATAATACCGCATATTATTCCACAATTTATTATTGGCACCGTGCTTTTGTTTCCACATGCAATTTTGCATGAATCTGCCGTCACTTTTTTGGGTTTTGGACTCCCTCCGGAAAGCAGTGCCATCGGCGTCATGTTATCCGAGAGTTTAGGTCATGTGCAAACAGGGCATTGGTGGTTTTTTCTTCCCGGAGTATGTTTGGTTGCTGTTGTTTTATTGTTTGACGCCTTAGGCAGTAATTTTAAATCACTTTTAGCCAATGATAATCACAGGATATAATGTGAATACCATTTTAGAAATACAAAATTTAAATGTTTCATTCACATTGAGCACAAATAAATCTAAAGAAAGAAATTTTTCTGTTCTAAAAAACTTTTCTTTGAGCTTGTTTAAGGAGGAAATTTTAACAATTGTAGGTCCAAGCGGAAGTGGAAAAAGCGTGTTTATTTCTGCACTTTTAGACATTCTTCCGCAAAATGCTTTAGTAAATGCTGAAATTTTTTACAAAAAAAACAAAATTGACCACTTACGAAATAAGGCCATTTATATACCTCAATCATCTTCTTATTTAGACCCGCTTATGAAGGTTGGTAGACAAATTACATTAAGAAAAAATGAACTTTCGGAAAGAACGAAGAACTTGTACCCATTTCAATGTTCGGGCGGAATGCTTCGAAATGCTCTGTTTGATTTAATTTATGATAATGACGCAGCAGAAATAGTTATGGCAGACGAACCAACTCCCGGTATGGATACCCCTACGGCCATAAATAACTTGAGCATTTTGCAAGAAGCAACAAAAAGGGGAAAATCCGTTTTGCTCGTTACACATGATATTGATTTAGCAATGGAAATATCTGATCGTATCGCCGTTTTCTACGATGGAGCAATTGTTGAAATTGCAAGAGCAGAAGATTTTAAAAGTGGGAGGTTGCATCATCACTATACAAAAGCTTTGTTTAATGCACTTCCTCAAAATGGGTTTACACCTTTTGAATTCAAAAAAGAAAGAGACGAAAACGTTTGTTTTTGCATGAATTTTTGTCATAAATATAATGAAAACTGTCATGGTAATATACCATTAACCCCCATAGATAGTGGATATGTAAGGTGTGCAAATGCTCCTCTGTGGTGAAAATTTAAGTTTTGCCTATGACAAAAAGATAATCTTCGAAGGGGTAAATATTAGCATTTGCTCAGATGAAAGAGTGTGCCTTTTTGCCAAAAGCGGCTATGGTAAAAGTACGTTGGCAAAAGTATTGGCAGGTTATGAAAAACCGTTGACAGGGCAAATATTGCTGGATTCAAAGCGCATAGAAAATAAAGGCTTTTCGCCTGTGCAACTTATCTACCAACACCCTGAAAAAAGCGTCAATCCCAAATGGCGTATTGGAAAAATTCTTAGCGAAGGTGGCGAATTTGATTCTGATATGCTTGATAAACTCTATTTATCTAAGAGCTGCCTAGACAAATACCCCTTTGAACTTTCCGGCGGAGAACTACAAAGAGTATGTATTGCCAGAGCACTGAAAAAAGAAACTAAATTTATTATCGCCGATGAAATAACCACCATGCTTGATGCCGTGACACAAGCAAATATCTGGAATTTTTTCCTAGAAGAAGTAAGCTCTAGGAATATTGGACTTTTATTTGTAACTCATAATAAGTTTTTAGCAGATAAAATTTGTACAAGATATGCTGATTTTTAGATATGCTTAGACGCCATAGCAGAATGTGCTCCTGCCATTAGAACAAAAGGCTGTATTGCCGATGAAATCACCGGTTATTCCATTAATGGTAGCGGAGCCGGAATTATACATGCCGCCGCCACTGATACTGCTACCGCCTGTATTACCTATGAAGTTTCGGGTGTAACCGGTATTATTTACACCTGTGACACGCCCTGTACTTGGCACCGGCGTACCGTCAGCATTTTTTACGGCAAAGTAGAGGATGACATCATTACCG
>CAYJHV010000057.1:0-8043 GCA_964369825.1 uncultured Desulfovibrionaceae bacterium
CAGCATTTATGAAGAACAATTAAAAATCCTCTCTTTTGTCGACTATGGCGACAAAGGAGATAGCCGGGCAAGCGGAACAACACTCAGCCTTAACTTGTTACTAAATCTGTCCTAAGGTTGAAGAGCACATCTCTTATTCACAACGATTTTTCAGGTTGCGCTCACGTTCAAGTATTGACCTTTTGGACATATTACTCTATGGCATTACATTGACTTTTTCGCAAAAAACATTCAGGTTTGGATACTGTGAAAAAGAATCAAGAATTTTGTTATAGTTTTTAGGAGTTTCGTTGTGGAAAATAAGAAAAAGCAACCCAAACAAAAGGTCATAAAAATTGCTTCCAAATCACCGCATGTGGAATATTTTACTTCCATGTTGGAGAGTTTTGCCGCACGTGATGATTTAAATGAAGTGGTCAAAAATCGTGTGGCAAAGGCTTGTGACCTGCTTGATGCAGGCGTTGCTTTATATCCAAACGATTTTGTCAAAAAGCATTCCATCGAAGATGTTATCCAAAGATATGCCGGTTTTGACGTGGATGCGTTAACAGAGCTTGCAAAAAATCAATCCTTTACCTTGGCAGGGCGCATAATGGCTTTGCGTTCTTTCGGTAAGGCTGCATTTTTTCATATCATGGATCAAAGCGGACGCATTCAATGCTATGCTGTGAAAGCTGAAATGGGCGATGAAGCGTATGCCATTTTTAAGAAATTTGATATAGGTGACATTGTGGGCGTTGAAGGTACGCTTTTCCTAACCCAAACGGGTGAATTGACCCTGCAATGTACAACTATACGTTTGCTGTCACGCTCTGTGCGTCAATTACCTGAAAAGTATCATGGCCTTAAAGATATGGAAACCCGATACCGTCAACGCTATGTTGACTTATTGGTAACACCTAAAACTCGCGAAATCTTTCAAAAGCGTAGTCAAATTGTTCGAGAATTCCGTAATTTTATGGAAGAGCAAGGATTTTTGGAAGTGGAAACGCCCATGATGCAACCCATTGCCGGCGGTGCTGCGGCAAAACCTTTTATTACGCATCACAACACCTTGGATATGCAATTGTATTTGCGCATCGCACCGGAATTATATCTTAAAAGACTTCTTGTGGGCGGACTTGAAAAGGTCTTTGAAATAAATCGAAATTTCCGTAACGAAGGTATTTCCACTCGTCATAACCCCGAATTTACCATGTGTGAATTTTATTGGGCCTATGCTACCTTCGAAGATTTAATGGATCTTACGGAAAATCTTTTGGGGCATATTGCACAAAAAGTGTGCGGCAGTACTCGCATCATTTATCAGGAGCAAGAAATTGATCTTACTCCCGGCACTTGGAAGCGTCTTTCTTTCCATGGCTCACTGGAAGAAATCGGTGGTCATAAGCCCGAGTTTTATACCGATCCCATAAAAGTACGGGATTTTGTGCGCAGCCGTGGTGAAAAAGTTGTGGAAAATGAAAGCCTTGGTAAATTGCAAGCAAAGCTTTTTGACCTTGATGTGGAGCCAAAACTTATTCAGCCCACATTTATTTACCATTATCCCACAGATATTTCGCCGTTGTCACGTCGTAATGATAAAAATCCAGATATTACCGATCGCTATGAATTTTTCATTGTGGGCAGAGAACATGGTAATGCCTTTTCGGAACTGAATGACCCTGTGGATCAGCGCACTCGTTTTGAAGCTCAAGTGCGGGATAAAGAAGCCGGTGACGATGAAGCTTGTGCTATGGACGAAGATTATTTGCGTGCGCTGGAATATGCCATGCCGCCGGCAGCAGGTCAGGGCATTGGTATTGACAGATTGGTTATGTTGCTTACCGACTCACCTTCCATACGTGAGGTTATTTTATTTCCTTTATTAAAAACCGAGGCTTAAAAGCTTTTATGCGTATACCTTTGTCATTTGAATTGTTTATTGCTTTACGTTATTTATTTTCTCGCAGTAAACAGACATTTATATTTATTATTTCCATCATGTCCATTTTGGGCGTAGCTCTTGGGGTGGCGGCGTTGGTGGTGGTGCTTGGAGTGTATACAGGATTTTCCACGGACATTCGTGAAAAAATTCTGGGTGCCAATGCCCATGCCTTTGTCATGACCTACGTTCCCGGTGCTCTCGACGATACGGACGTTATTATGGATAAAATTTTGGAAACACCGGGGGTAAAAAGCGCCACTCCTTTCATTTATACAGAAGTGATGCTTTCTTCTCCCGATGGCGTTAAAGGGCTTGTTTTGCGTGGTATTGACCCCAAAACTGCCCCTGATGTGGTTTCCATCCTCAATAAAATGAAGCTTGGCAGTGTTGAAGGTTTGCTCTCCGAAGAAGTGGGTCCTCCCGGAATCATCATCGGTAAAGAACTTGCCAAACGCTTAAATCTTGTGCTTGGCAGTCGAGTGAATCTTATGTCAGGATCCGGCAAGGCTTCCACCGCCGGTTTTACGCCAAAAATTCGTCCCTTTGTGGTTACCGGTGTTTTTGAAACCAATATGTTTGAATACGATCTCTCCTTGGCTTTTGTAACCTTGGATGCCGCAAGAAAAGTGCTTGGTCTGCCGGATAAAAGAGTGACCAGCATTGAATTTTCTGTGGATGATGTGTACAAAGCCGACGTTATTTCAGCTAAAGTGAGTGAAAAATTGGGTTCTCCCATGTATGTTCGGCATTGGATGGAGATGAATGCCAATCTTTTTGCAGCCTTACAGTTGGAAAAAATCGGCATGTTTATTTTGCTGACCATGGTGGTTCTCATCGGTTCCTTTTCCATTGTGACCACCTTGGTGATGCTGGTAATGGAAAAAACAAGGGATATAGCCATTCTCATGTCCATGGGCGCAACTCGAGGTACCATAAGACGCATTTTTATGCTGCAAGGTACCATTATCGGTTTTTTTGGGACGACGCTTGGCTATATTTTGGGCATAGGTGTGGCTGTTTTATTAAAAGAATATCAATTCATAGAATTGCCTAAAGGTGTGTATACCATGGATTATTTGCCGATTATCCTCACATGGTCAGACCTTGTGATAGTGGGAAGTTCCGCCATGATTTTATGTTTTTTGGCAACCATCTATCCTGCTCGTCAAGCAGCTCGCTTAGAGCCGGCGGAGGCTTTGCGCTATGAATAAAAAAATTTTATATAAATTAGAAAATGTGGAAAAAAAAATTTTTGAGTCTACACAAAGTCTAGAGATATTCAAGAATATCAACTTGATAATATACAGTGGAGAGTCCATTTCCATAGTCGGTTCCTCGGGATCGGGAAAATCTACCCTCTTGCATCTTATGGGAGTTCTTGATATTCCTAGTGCTGGAAACATTTTTTTTGACGGAAAAGATGTACAAAAACTTAGCCCTGACGAAAAAGCAAGGGTAAGAAATGTTTCCATAGGTTTTGTTTTTCAATTCCACCATCTTTTACCTGAATTTAGTACGGTGGAAAATGTTGCCATGCAAGCAATCATTTCTGGCATACCTAGAAAAGAAGCCATGGAAAAGGCAGAACACATTCTTAAAAGGGTAGGGCTTGGTGAACGCTTGGGGCATAGGGTAACGACATTATCCGGCGGCGAAAGACAACGTGCCGCCATTGCAAGGGCTGTACTTATGCAGCCGCAAGTGTTACTGGCCGATGAGCCTACGGGCAACCTTGATGAGAATTCCGGCGCGGGTATTGAAGACTTGCTCTTGGAATTAAATCACGAACTGGGTATGACTTTGGTTGTTGTGACGCATAATAATAAATTGGCAGCGAGCATGGGGCGTACCCTTGAACTTCGGGCGGGAGTATTACATGAAGAAACATATGTTTAAAATTGGAATTATTGTCACCGTGATGACAGTTTTTTGTGTGGCAAATGTCTTTGCCGCCGGTAAAGTATTAATTTTACCATACCAAGTTAATGGAGACGAAAGCAAGGCAGACTTGCGAGAAAATGTCCCAAGTCTTGTGGGTGAAAGATTACAAAATCAAGGTATGACGGTGATTTCTCCTTCCGAGACCGCTGCCTTGTTGGCAGGTCAAAATGTAGACGATGTGGATATTGCCACTGCCAAGCGTTTGGGAGCAAGCGTGGGAGCAACCACCGTTGTCTACGGAGTTTTTAACCAATTGGGCGATGGCTTCACTTTGGACTCACGCATTGTGCAAGTTGCCGGCAGTCAAACACCTGCTGTGGTAACTCTCTCCAAACAAAATATGCTTGAGCTTGCCGGTGCGGCTGATGAACTTGCCGCCAGAGTAGGCGGTGCGCCTGCGCCTCAAGCTTCGCAAATCATATATCAAAATCCACCGTCCCAAGGCGCTGTTCCTTCTCCGCTCATTGAACCAGCTTTGTCTGCTCCCGCAGTACCTTCTGCCCCGGTACACATTCCCAAGGGCGCATTGCAAGATGTGCGTGTGCTTGGCTTGCGAGTTATGGATCCCGAAGCCGTGCTTATGCGTCTGAATTTACACAAAGGCGATTTTGCTACGGAAGCCACCATCAACGACGAAGTGAAACGCATTTGGGATATGGGCTATTTCAGCGATGTGCAAGCCCGTTTGGATGCAGGTCCTGTGCTTGTGTTTTCTGTGGTTGAAAAACCACGTATTACCGGCATTGAAGTAACCGGTACCGATGAGCTTGACAGCGATGATATTATTGCCGCCATGGGTACAAAAACAGGTACCGTGCTCAATGACAGAACTTTATCCGAAGATTTAGTTAAAATTAAAGACCTTTATAGCCAAGAAGGCTATCATAACGCACAAATCAATCATAGAATTGTGGCTCAACAAGGTGGCGGCGGCGCCAGATTGGTTTTGGAAATTATCGAAGGCGACGAACTGTACATTTCAGAAGTGAAAATCAATGGTCTTAAAGAGCTTGATCAAGGTGATCTTGAAGATTATATGGCACTCAGACCCCGTACCTTCCTTTCATGGTTGACCGGTGGCGGTGTGCTGGAAGAAGAGCACCTTGACCGTGATACCAGCGCCATTGCCGCTTTTGGGCTCAACGAAGGCTTTGTGGACATACAAGTGGCCGCTCCCGAGGTTCAATACAATAAAGACGGCATAGTCATCACCTTCAATGTAGACGAAGGACGTCGCTATAAAATCAAAGAAGTGAAATTTGGCGGTCAACTCATCGATGATGAAGACAAATTGCTTGCCATAGTGGACATGGACGAAAGAAAAAATGCCAACGAATATTTTTCTTTTGAAACCATGCAAGAAGACGTTAAAAAAATTAAAGAATATTATGGCGATCAAGGCTATGCCTTTGCCGAGGTAGAACCAAGGCTTGCCAGAGATGCCAGCGGTGAAGCTGTGGTGACCATTGGTTATTATGTGGATAAAAAACAAAAAGTATATATAAGACGTGTGGTTCTTGAAGGCAACGAAAGAACCCGTGACAATGTGCTGTTACGTGAAATGCGTCTTGCCGACGGTGATATGTATCACGGCGCAAAAATGCGCAGATCCACCGAACGCCTCAAAAGACTTGGCTACTTCTCTGCTGTGGACATCGATCTCATTCCCACAGAAGTTAATGAAGAAATCGACCTGAAAATCAAAGTAAAAGAACAAAATACCGGCGCCGTCATGGTTGGTATCGGTTATTCTACCTACTATAGCGTAGGTGTTTCGGCATCCATTCAAGAACGTAATCTTTTTGGACGTGGTTATTGGTTGCAACTTCAAGGCTTTACCTCAACAGAACGTACATCGGGCACCTTGTCTTTCACCAACCCCAGAGTCTTCGATACCGATTTACTTTTTGGCAATGACTTATACTATACCTATGATAATTGGGATGACTTTACCAAAACCACCCTTGGCGACAGCATTCGCTTTGCCTATCCCATAGGCGAATATACTTCTGCCAGTCTTGGCTATAGACTTGAACGCTACACTCTTGATGATATGGGCGACTATGCCGCTCCTTCCATCAAGGAATATGAAGGCACAAACTGGACAAGTGCCATTACCGCCCGCATCGTGCGTGATACCACAGACGATCGCTCACGTCCCACCAAGGGTACCATCACACGCCTTTCTGTGGAATATGGCGGTAACTTCCTTGGCGGTACCGACAACTTCGTCAAAGCCATGGTCGACTGGCAAGGGTTCTATGCCCTTGACACAAAAGGTGATCACGTCATGCGCTTACGCACTCGCCTTGGCGGTGTGTTCCAAAATACCGACAGAATCATTCCGGTTTTTGAACGTTATTACGTAGGCGGTATTGATACCATTCGTGGCTTTGATTATTCCGATATTTCACCAAAAGATCCGGACTATGGCGATACCATCGGCGGTGACCGTATGGGCGTTGTCAACTTGGAATATTCTTGGACATTCCAAAAAGACTTGGGGCTTGCCATCGTACCCTTTGTGGACGCAGGTTTCAACATTGACTCGGAATCTATGGATTTGTATGACCACATTGTGGCCACCGCCGGTCTCGAGCTTCGCTGGCGTTCTCCCATGGGAGACTTACGCATTGCCTACGGTGTTCCTTTAACTAAGGATTATTCCGGTAAAAGACGTCATGGTCGCTTTGAATTTACCATGGGACATCAATTCTAATTCATAACAAATTGAAATAATATAATTTAAAAGCCGGTCATAAACCGGCTTTTTTATGCAAAAAATAATAAATAATCCTTACTAATGGGTAGTTTAAATTACTATCGTATTCATACGTTTTACAAAATTTTATTTTAGCCTTGCAAAAGGCTTTCTAATAGTGTACAAAATACTAAGGTTAAAACCTAATGGTTGAGGAAATATGTAATAATTTTTAACCAGTTTAATCTGGAGGATTTATGGCTATCATTGAAAGAGTCGACGGTTTCTTTATTCCAAGTGTAACCCTCATCGGTGCAGGTGCAGCAAAAACTATCCCACAACGCATTTCTTTATTGAATGCTAAAAAACCCCTTATTGTAACCGACAAGGGTATAGTGCAAGTGGGAATTTTAAAGCAAATCACTGATATTTTAGATGCCGCCGGAATGCAATATGCTATTTTTGACGAAACAATTCCAAATCCCACCGACGCCAACGTGGCCGACGGCGTTAAAGCATATAATGACGCAAAGTGTGACAGTTTGATTACCCTTGGTGGTGGTTCTTCCCACGATTGTGGTAAGGGCGTAGGTCTTGTGGTTGCCAATGGCGGAAAAATCCATGATTTTGAAGGCGTTGACAAATCTTCCAACAGTATGCCTCCTTACGTTGCAGTAAATACCACTGCAGGTACCGCTTCTGAAATTACTCGTTTTTGTATCATCACCGATACCAGCCGCAAAGTGAAAATGGCCATTGTTGACTGGCGTGTAACTCCAAATGTTGCCGTTAACGATCCCTTACTCATGATGGGTATGCCACCAGCTCTTACAGCTGCTACAGGTATGGACGCTCTTACTCACGCAGTTGAAGCCTACGTTTCTACCATTGCAACCCCCATCACCGACGCTTGCGCCGAACAATCCATCCGTCTTGTGTTTGAACACTTGCGTAAAGCTGTTGCCAACGGTTCTGACATCGTAGCACGTGAAGGTATGTGTTATGCACAGTATCTTGGCGGTATGGCATTTAACAATGCTTCTCTTGGACACGTTCACGCCATGGCACACCAATTAGGTGGCTTCTATGACTTGCCACACGGTGAGTGTAACGCTATCTTGTTGCCACACGTAGAAGAGTATAACCTCATTGCTAACCTTGATAAGTTTGCCAAAATGGCTTGTATCATGGGTGAAAGCGTTTGTGGATTGCCAAAACGTGAAGCAGCCATGAAAGCTATTTCTGCCATTCGTCAACTTTCTGCTGATGTGGGCATACCTGCTGGCATTGAAGAACTTGGCAAACGCTATGGTAAAGAAGTAAGCAGAAAAGATATCCCAACCATGGTTGCCAACGCACAAAAAGACGCTTGCGGATTCACCAATCCCCGCAAGATGACCGACGCTGCCGTAACTGCCATTTACGAAGCTGCTTACTAATAATATTTGTTTGTAAGTTATTTGTTTAATTTTTT
>CAYJHV010000058.1:0-7877 GCA_964369825.1 uncultured Desulfovibrionaceae bacterium
CTCCGCCTTCACGAAAAATAACTATATGATGTTTTCCAAAAAACATGCAACCTCGTTTATGAAATGCTGACTCAAATAAATTTAAATAATGACACAAAAGAATCACGTCAAGGGGAAAATGGTAAAAAATTTTATATTTAGGCATTATACCTGAATAAGCATATCCTCATGTCGGTAAAAAATATAAAGAATATGTTGATGCATACCTCAAGAATTTTTGTTAAACTTTATTCATGAGCAAGACACCAACAAAATACCATCAAAACTCTGCACCTCTGCATCGCTGGCGCATTCTTGTAACAGGTCAAGTGCAAGGCGTCGGATTTCGTCCTTTTGTTTACAGATTGGCGCAAGAACTTAAACTTACGGGGATAGTTAACAATACCAGCGACGGCGTCCCCATTGAAGTGCAAGGTCATCTTTCGGCATTGAATGATTTCGTGAAAAAACTTCAAGAAAGCGCACCTCCCCTTGCTGTACTGACTTCTTGTACGGTTAATAAGATTTCGGTAATTACCACAGAAAAAGATTTTCGCATTGTTCCAAGCCAAGGTAAAAGCTCTCATTCTGTTTTAATCAGCCCGGATACAGCCCTTTGCGCTGATTGCCAAAAGGACATGCTTGACTCATCAAATAATCGTCATCTTTATGCTTTTACCAATTGCACCAATTGCGGTCCTCGCTATACCATCACCAAAGGCATACCTTACGACCGAAAAAACACCTCCATGGCTTGCTTCCCTTTATGTGCAAGTTGTCAAGAAGAATATGATAATCCTCTTGATCGGCGTTTTCATGCTCAGCCCAATGCCTGCCCCATATGTGGTCCTAAGCTTTGTTATGTGGAAAGCGATACCGTTACTTTAACCCCCGATAAAGATTTTTTTGCTCAAGCCGACAATAATCTTGCTCTTAAAGAAACCGCAAAAGCCTTATTTAATGGAAAAATTCTTGCTATAAAAGGACTTGGAGGTTTTCATTTATCTTGTCTTGCCACCGACAGTGAGCGCATTGCGCTTTTGCGGTTGCGCAAAAATCGCCCCCATAAACCCTTTGCTATTATGGTAAAAGACATATTTGCGGCCAAAAAAGTAGCATATATTTCTGAAGCTGAAGAAGCCGTATTAACAAGCATGGAAAAGCCCATTGTACTTTGTAAACGAAAGGAGATTTTACCGGAAAATCTTGCGCCCGATACCGATACCGTCGGTATTATGCCGGCTTATACGCCTTTGCATTTGGCACTTTTTACATTTTTGGAAGCTGAACAAGCGCATTGCGGCATTGCTGAACCGCCGGTCTTGGTCATGACTTCCGGCAATGCCGGCGGAGAACCCATTTGCCTTGGCAACAGAGAAGCTTTACAGCGTTTGCAACCCTTGGCAGACGGTTTTTTGCTGCATAATAGGGATATTCTTGTACGTACCGATGATTCGGTATGTGCTGTACAGCCTTCAAAACAAAGTACGCAAACTGTTTTTTATCGTAGAGCCAGAGGTTATGTGCCACGCCCTATTCATGTACCACATTGGAAAAAAAGTTCACCATCCATTTTGGGTATGGGAGCGGAACTCAAAAGTTGCCTTTGTCTTACTCGCAGCCAAGATGCTTTTCTCTCACAGCATGTGGGAGATTTACAAAATATGGAAACTTTACAATTTTACGAAGAAGTTTTTGAACATTTACAAGAGCTTTTGCAAGTTAAACCACAGCTCATTGTCCATGATTTGCATCCTGACTTCATGTCCACCAGCTTAGCAAAAGAATACGCCGATAAATGGCAAATTCCATGCATCAGTTTACAGCACCATTATGCCCACGCTTACGCCGTTCTTGCCGAAAATGCGTACACAGAACCTTGCCTTGCCTTAAGCCTTGACGGAACAGGACTTGGTGAAGACGGCAGTATTTGGGGCGGTGAGCTTTTGTATATTGACCCACAAAAGGCTGAACACAAAAGACTTGGCAGATTAAGTCCCTTTGCTCTTGCAGGAGGAGAAAAAGCTATACAAGAACCGTGGCGCATTGCACTTGCCTTGGCACAGAACACTGAATTTGAAGATGAAATATTTACACAATATGGCAATGCCGCAATGATTACGGAAATGCTCTCAAAAAATATTCACTGTCCGCTTACCTCATCGGCAGGCAGGCTTTTTGATGCCATGTCTGCGGCACTTTCACTTTGTACGCATATCAGCTACGAAGGACAAGCGGCCATTAAGCTTGAATGTTTGCAAAATACTTGTAAAATTCCTCCGCAAAATAAAGATTTTCCACCTGCCTTACAAGCGCAATATAGGGGACATTTATGGGAATTAAACAGCCAAGAAATCTTTGTGCATTGCTTACATTTGGCAAAAAAATACGGGAACGCTTGTGCAGCTTATGCCTTTCATAAATTGCTCAGTGCCGGCTTTGCTCATATGGCAGCGTTGGCAGGTAAAGACTTGGGAGTTAAATATATTGCATTGAGTGGAGGAGTGTTGCAAAATGCACGTATGCACAACTTACTGCAACAAGACCTTGAAAACCTAGGTTTTCATGTGCTCACTCATAAAAATATTCCTCCCAACGATGCTTGTATTTGTCTTGGGCAAGTGTACTTTGGGAATGCATATACTATAAACATGTAAGTTTACAAATGCAAAAAAAAGTCCTTTGCGGCAAACAAAGGACTTTTAAAATTTTGACGGGGAAACAGTTATAAAACAACTACATGTCAACTTACATGGCAGCTAAGCTTTCCATCTCTGTTTCGGTCAAAAGCTTATCAAGATCAAGTAAAATCAGCAATCTGTCTTCGAGTTTGCCCACTCCACGCATGTATTCTGAGCCAATGCCGGCAACTACAGCAGGTGGGGGTTCCACAGTGGATTCTTTAATGCGTAAAACTTCGCATACGGCATCAACAACAAAACCCACTATTTGCCCGCCAAGATCCATAACTTTTATGCGGGTTTGACTGTCATGCACAGCAGCTTTCATGCCAAAACGTTTGCGCATGTCAATAACAGGAATAACCTTACCTCTAAGGTTAATAACCCCTTCCACAAAGGACGGAGCATTGGGCACCTTAGTAATGGGCATCATGCGGATAATTTCTTGAACTTTAAGAATGTCCACGCCAAATTCTTCTTCTGCAATTTTGAAAGTAACCATTTGGATAAGGCTACTGTCATCAGAACCATGAAAGGTTGTTTTACTCGTACTTACATTATTTTCATCATGTGCCATATTAAACCTCCGTTCTGGTAAACATATCGGACACAAAAAGAGATACTATAGACCTTTTTGACAAAAAATTTAGCGCAACATCTTTATTAATCAATTTCAAAGATTATTATAAACCTTTTTCACGCATAATCATAATCAAATCGCACACACGGTTGGAATAACCCCATTCGTTGTCATACCAAAGCATTAACTTGGCAAGATTGCCTTCTTGCACGGTGCAATAATCCACTTCAACAATGGAAGAATGGCTGTCGCCTTTGAAATCCATGGAAACAAGGGGCTTTTCATTGATGGCCAAAATACCTTTTAACGGGCCGGCAGCGGCATCTTTCAATACTTTTACCATGGTTTCGGTATCGGTGCTCTTTTCAAGAACACAAGTAAAGTCCACCACAGAAACAGTGGGAGTAGGTACACGCAAGGAGTAACCGCTGAATTTACCTTTTAATGATGGAATAACCTTGGCAACGGCTTGGGCTGCGCCGGTGGAGGTGGGGATAATATTTAAGGCAGCGGCTCTGGCACGGCGCAAATCTTTGTGAGGCATATCCAAAATGCGTTGGTCGTTGGTATAAGCATGAATGGTGCACATGGTACCAAGTTTAATGCCAAAAGCATCGTTAAGCACTTTTGCGGCGGGGGCCAAGCAGTTGGTGGTGCAAGATGCATTGGATACCATGTGATGCTTGGAAGCATCATAATCTTCATGGTTTACGCCGATAACGAGGGTTAAATCTTCACCCTTGGCAGGTGCGCTGAAAATAACTTTTTTGGCACCGTTATCCATGTGAACTTTGGCTTGTTCGGCATTGGTGAAAACGCCGGTGGATTCAATGACGATGTCCACATTATGTTTGCTCCAAGGCAAGTTTTTAGGATCACGTTCGCTAATGCATTGGATGGTCCAATCATCAAACTTGACGCCATTTTTTTCGGCACCTTTAACATGAGCCACTTGACCGTCCAAGGTTACGTCCACATGAGCACGTCCATATGTGGAGTCATATTCAAAAAGATGGAAATTGCTTTCGGCAGAACCTAAGTCATTGATGGCTACGATTTCCACATCTTTTGCATAACCGGCATGTAAAATACGAAAAACTTGACGACCGATACGACCAAAACCATTGATAGCTACACGAACTTTGCTCATGTTGTAAATCTCCTTTAGAGGAATAAAAGTTTTTGTTTTGTCACTGCCATTGCAGCATGTGACAAAAACGACAAGGTTTGAACCATATAATAGATTTTTGGGTAAATTTCAAGCTTTACTCAAAAGCAAATCTAAGTAATGTTAAAATGTCGAAACAATTTATTTATTGCCTTATAGTGAATAAAAGTCATTGATTATGTCGTTGCCACACCGTATGAAAGCCATAAGCATCCGCCGGCGGTAAGCGTAAAAATTGTGTAATGGCAAGCTCGATGGCATCTAATTTATTTTTTAAGAAAGATGATTGTTTTATTTCAGAAAAAATGGCGGGATCCACACCGTTTACTGCCACATTGTCTTGCATTGCAAGCTTTGCAAAGCGTGTGGGCAAAATTCTCACTCTTACATGATTTTTAAGGTCCACCCACAAAGGTGCCACGGAAACACGTTGTAATTGCAAGCCTTGTCCCTGTACCGGTTTAAGATCCAATGCTAAAATCACTGTGCGCTCTCTTGGTTGAGTACGTTGCGAAGAAACAAAGTTTCCAAGCGACCATGCCACCATTTGCGACTTTCCGTTTTTTTGTATAATTTCAATAGGCTGCAAAATATGTGGATGATGTCCCACAATGGCATCGACACCGGCTGCAAAGCATTCTTCTGCAAGATTTTTTTGCGCTGTGTTGGGTTTATTCACATACTCGGCACCCCAATGGAAGGAAGCAATAATATAATCTGCACCTCTGCTGCGCAAATTTTGCACATCGGCGGCAATATCCATTTCCGCATTTATGGGCACATAAACCGGTTCTTTGAGACTGTTCAGCGGGCGATTACTACCGTAAGTGCCGTTAATAAAACCAATTTTATATCCTTTCACGTTAACAATGGGTAAAATCAAGCTTTCTTTGCTGGTGCTGATACCGGCAGTGGTAAAACCTTGAGATTGCAAATAAGAACTTGTTCGCAAACCGGCTTGCACATTATGGTCAAGAATATGGTTGTTGGCCAATAAAAGCACGTCAAAATTGGCATCTTTTAAGGCATGAGCTAAAGAATCCGGTGTATTAAAGAGCGGATATCCTTTGTAAGGTCCTTTTCCTTTAACCACGGTTTCAAAATTACCTACCACCAAGTCGCCTTGCAACAAATGTTTTACATGAGCAAATTGTGGTCTAAAATTATAAGGTTCTTGAGGCGTTCCAAACTTTTGAGCGATTTCCAATTGTCTTTGATGCACCATGATATCGCCGGTGAAAATAAGGCGAATATTATCGGCACTTGCGCCGGGGTAAATGGTATTGAGACCGGTTAAATTTTGTTCTGAACAACCCAATGTTGTAAAAATAAAACAAGGGACAAATAAGACAATGGCCAAAGAAAAAATAAGCATCCGTGTTTTTTTCATAAAATCTTGCCTCACTTAAATTGAATTGCAGACTTAATAACATATGCTTGATATTCATGCTACAAAAATTTAGGCATGTAAATTGTTTTTGTCGACTATTCGAAAAAACGAAATTAAAAAAGCGGACTGTCATGACAATCCGCTTTTTATTATTCAAGTACAAATTCTAAGATGAAGAAAAATTAATATACACCTTGTTGAATCATGGCATCAGCAACCTTACGGAAGCCGGCAATGTTACCACCAAGAACGTAGTCACCTTTTTTGTCAAATTCCATGGCAGTTTCGCTGGCAGCAATAAAAATATTTTTCATGATAGCTCTAAGCTTGTTGTCAACTTCAACAAAGGGCCAAGGCTGCATACTGGCATTTTGTGCCATTTCAAGCTGACTTGTGGCCACACCGCCGGCATTGGCACATTTTCCGGGACCATAAGCAATTTTTGCTTCAAGGAAAGCATTTACGGCTTCCGGTGTAGATGGCATGTTGGCACCTTCGGAAACACAATAGCAACCGTTTTTCAACAAAGCTTTGGCATCAACAAGGCTTATTTCGTTTTGTGTGGCAGATGGGAAGGCAAGGTCACAAGGTACATGCCAAACGGCATTTTCGTCCTTACCATAATCACGTACAGATTTATATTCAGCATCCGGGCACAATTCGGCATAGCGCAATAAGCTGGCTCTTTCCACTTCTTTCACTTGTTTTAATACGTCCAAGTTAATGCCGTCTTTATGATAAATACAGCCACGTGAATCGGAAACTGTTACAGCTTTTGCTCCAAGTTGATTCAATTTTTCAATGGTATAAATGGCCACGTTTCCGGAACCGGAAACACTGGCAGTGGCACCGTTCATATCTTTACCAATGGCATCGAGCATATTTTGAGCAAAATAAACACTGCCATATCCTGTTGCTTCGGTACGAGCTAAAGAGCCGCCCCAAAGCAAGCCTTTTCCGGTAAGAACGCCATCAAATTGGGAGGTCATACGCTTATATTGACCAAACATATAACCAATCTCACGTCCGCCAACGCCAATATCACCGGCAGGTACGTCTTTAGTATTGCCAATAATTTTGGAAAGCTCAGTCATAAAGGCTTGACAAAAACGCATGATTTCGCCGTCACTTTTACCTTTGGGATCAAAGTCACTGCCACCTTTACCACCGCCTAACATAAGACCGGTAAGGCTATTTTTAAAGATTTGCTCAAATCCAAGAAATTTCAAAATGCTTATATTGACAGTTGGATGAAAACGCAATCCACCTTTATACGGTCCAAGAGCTGAATTAAATTGCACTCGATAGCCACGATTTACTTGCACACGTCCTTTGTCATCCGTCCATGCTACACGAAAAATAAGTTGACGCTCAGGCTCAGAAATACGCTCTAAAATATTGCTTTTTTGATACTTGTCATCGCTTGCAAAAAGTGGATCAAGCGATTCAAAGACTTCGGACACAGCTTGCAAAAATTCATTTTGTCCACGATTTACCTTTTTCAATTTCTTAAACACTTTTTGTGAATAGCTCGTAGCCACAACACACTCCTTTTGTCTAAATACCAAGGGTAAAACACTTAAGCAGGAAAAATTACAGGAAAAAATTTCCGGTGACGTAAAAATTGCCACCCTACAAAACAATCTTAACGTTTATTTATGGTTGATTATACGCTCAAAGAGCAGTAAAGGAAAGAACTTTTTTGACCCAAATCTTTGTAAATCTCGAAATTAAGTCATTTAAACATAGTATATCATACAATTTTTGCATAACTTACGGGAACAAACTTACTATTTAAGACCTCATCAGCGCAATTCATTGCACAGGGCTCTTTGTTTTTTGAATAATCACTTAGTGAGCAGCTTTTGTTTTATATTATAGTATATTCTTCGGCAAATCCACATTACATAAATTAATGTTGACTTTATATTTAGTGTTTTGTATACAAAAAAACAGGTGGTAGAAAAGAAAATCTTCAAGGAGTAAACAATGTTTAATTCATGGCAATACTGGCAATTTTTTGATATATTTATCCCTTGGAGACACGAAATACGTCGTATTGCTTAGTATTATGCTTAA
>CAYJHV010000059.1:0-7842 GCA_964369825.1 uncultured Desulfovibrionaceae bacterium
TGTGCTTTGACGCAGTAATCGTCCACGATACGTTATTTACGGATAAGCTCTAAGTGTAATTCATAATATAAGATCTCTGCTCAATTTATTGCACAGAGGTCTTAAACAAATGATCTTAGCAAAATTGTCGTTTTTAGGTCATATTCATAAAGCTGCAAATAAAAAATATGGCGTCAGTAAGATTTCCGGTATTTCAACTCTAGACAAATGGTCTGATGACGCTTATAGTATGTTGTTAAAAAAAAATACATAGGGCTTTGCCCTAAGAAAGGAGTCTTTCGTGGAATATAGAGTAGAAGAATTGTCCCCTGTGAAGAAAAAAGTGTTTGTAACCGTGAAAAAAGACGAAGTTGAAGCCGCCATTGCCACAACTGTTGCGCTTTATCGAACGTCAGTACAAGTTGACGGTTTTCGCAAGGGCAAAGTTCCTGCTTCTGTTATTGAAAGCCGTTTTCGCGACAAAGTGTATGCTGAAGCAAAACAAGATTTGGTTAACGTGCATATCAACAATATTATTGAAGAGCTTAAAGTTTCTCCTGTCTCCGGCATTGAATTTGGTGATGAAGACGAAAACTTTGTGCGTGAGCAAGATTTTGCGTACAGCATAAGCTTTGAAGTTTTGCCGACTTTTGAAATTCCTGTCTATGAAGGTATGGAAGTGGAACAAGAAAAAGCCGTTGTGCTTGATTCCGAAGTGGAAGACTTCATTGAGCGTATGCGTAAAGAAGGTGCAGAGCTTGTGGTTGCCGAAGGAAACGGACCTGCCGTTGACGGGCAAGTGGTGGAAATAGATTTTACTACCTATGAAAACGGCGTACTTCTTGAAGGTATCGGAGCGCAAAATTTTCAAATGGATCTTGGTGAAGGGCAAGCCTTAAAACCTTTTGAGGATTTGGTAAAAACCGTTGCACTTGGTGAAACCAAGGAAGGCGACGTAGCCTTTCCCGAAGATTTTTTAGCTCCCAATTTGGCAGGAAAAACCGTGAGCATGAAGGTGACTGTGCATTCCATTAAGGAAAAGAAGTTGCCTGAAGTTAATGATGCCTTTGCCAAAACCTTGGGGCAAGAAAGTGTGGAAAAATTACGTGAGTTTTTTGTGGAAACGTATGCACGTAATCGTAACAATTTATACAAAAGTACAGCCCAGAAAAAACTTTTGGATAAACTTGTGGCCATGACGGAATTTGATTTGCCGGAATCCATGGTGGATACGCATCTTCGTTCTTTACTTGCCGAGCGTCAAAGTCAAGCTGAGCGAAAGGGTAGAAGTCTTGAATCCATGGGACAAAGCATTGACGAAATTGTAGCTGAGTGCCGTAAAGAAGCCGAAGAAATCACTCGTGATCAAGTGTTCTTGATGAGCGTTGCCCGTAAAGAGGATTTAAGCGTGGAAGATGGTGAAGTGGATATGGCCATTTATCAAATGGCAAAACGTAGTGGTCAGGATTTCAAACAATTACGTGATGACTACGTCAATTCCGGTTCTATTTTTATCTTGCGTGACCGTATACTTGCCGATAAAGCCATAGACGCCATTTATGATAAAGCCAAAGTAAATGAAGTTGATGCGGTAAAATCTACCGATGTAAAAGATGACCAAGAAAACAAAGAAAGCGAATAATGTAGCATTTTTTTGTGTAGGTGTGAATGATAGGGCACAATTTTTAACGGAGATTTAATGTATAATATTTCAATTCCTTATGTTGTAGACGGCGATGGACGCAAAGAGCGTCAGTATGATATTTTTTCACGCTTGTTGGAAGATCGCATTGTTATGCTTGGCACTGATGTCAATGATCATGTGGCAGCACTTATTTGTGCGCAATTATTATTTTTGGAGTCCAAGGATCCGGAAAAGGAAATTAATTTATACATCAATTCTCCGGGTGGTGCTGTGACGGCAGGTATGGCCATTTTTGACACCATGAATTATATTTCTTGTCCGGTATCAACAGTGTGCATGGGGCAAGCCAGCAGTATGGGTGCTTTTTTATTGGCCGCAGGAGAAAAGGGTATGCGTTATTCTTTGCCCAATAGCCGAATTATGATTCACCAACCTCTTGGCGGAGCCAGCGGTCAGGCATCTGATGTGGAAATTACAGCTAGGCAATTGCTGAAGACGAAAAAATTACTTAATGAAATTTTGGCAGAAAATACCGGTCAAAATATTAATAAGATTATAAAAGCCACTGATCGTGATAACTTTATGACTCCTGAAGAGGCTTTGGAATTTGGGCTTATTGACAAAGTGATCAGTACACGCAAAGAGCTTGCTTAAGGTATTTGTTTCCTTTAATTTTATTAACAATTTAAACAGGGGTAAGCTAAGCTATTTGGCTTATCGAGTTTAATAAACACCATTAAAACAATAACCTTTTGCAAGGCAGCTCGGAACTTTGGTAAGTGCCAATGCGCCTTGCATTTGGTTTTGTGACAGCTTTGAAGGACGTATCATGGCAAAAAATCACAATAAAGAAGTATGTTGTTCTTTTTGCGGAAAAAGCGAATATAATGTAAAAAATCTTATTGTACAGGGAGATGTGCGCATTTGTGACCAATGCGTCGGCATTTGTAATGAAATCATTGCCCAGCAAAATATAGCTGAGGTACATGAAGATGGAGTACTTTTGTCGCCCATGCAAATTAAAGAGCGTCTTGATGAGTATGTTATTGGGCAGCACGAAGCAAAAAAGATTCTTTCTGTGGCGGTGCATAACCATTACAAGCGAGTTTTTTATGCTGAAGCTCTTGGGAATGAAGTGGAGATCGAGAAAAGTAACATTCTCTTGGTGGGACCTTCCGGCAGCGGAAAGACCTTGCTTGCCAAGACTTTAGCTCGAACCTTAAAGGTACCTTTTGCCATTGCTGATGCCACCACCTTAACCGAGGCCGGTTATGTGGGTGAAGATGTGGAAAATATTTTGGTGCAGCTTTTGCAAAATTCTGATTATAATATTGAAGCTGCCAGCAAAGGTATTATCTATATTGATGAAATCGACAAGATTTCTCGTAAAGGCGATGGACCTTCCATCACTCGAGACGTTTCCGGTGAAGGTGTGCAGCAGGCACTTTTGAAAATCATTGAAGGTACCGAAGCTAATATTCCTCCCAAGGGCGGTCGCAAGCATCCACAGCAAGAATTTATTCGCATGGATACCAGCAATATTTTGTTTATAGTGGGCGGTGCCTTTGTGGGACTTGAGAAAATTGTGGCCGCACGTATGAGCGGTGGTTCCATGGGCTTTGGCAACACAGTGAAGAATAAAAAAGATATTCCTCTTGCTGAGCTTATGAATGAATTGCATCCGGCTGACTTGGTAAAATTTGGGCTTATTCCTGAATTTGTGGGTCGTATTCCCGTTTTTACCCATGTGGATGATTTAGAAGTTGATGATCTTGTACGTATCTTGACTGAACCCAAAAATGCTTTGGTGCGTCAATATCAAAAGCTTTTTGAACTTGATAATGTTACTTTGCGTTTTACAAATAATGCCTTACGCACCGTAGCCGAAAAATCTTTGGAACGTAAAACCGGCGCACGTGGTTTGCGTAACGTGATGGAAAAAGTTATGCTTGATATCATGTATCACTTACCCACCATGACAACTGTGCGTGAATGCCTTATAAATAAAGCAGTTATTGAAGGTTCCCGTAAGCCGGTGTATTTACATGAAACCGAAGAGCAAGAGGCAAGTTAATTCAGCCTCCCACTGTTTTTAATGAAATGCACTTTTCTCATATTACATTCTTATTAGTTTAATGTAATAGTTTTAATGTATTTGAAACATACACTTTTTTTGCAAGTCAAAGTTACTTTGAACAGTATAATGAATTTTTTATATGTTTAGGTGGCTTTGACATACAATTTTAGTAATTTTACTATTGATTTACATAAAAAATATAAAAAGATTCCGTAGTCCGGTAGGAGTTTGCATGGCAACACCACTTAAAAAACATGGTATTCTTGTGACACATTCAAATGCTGGCAATGTAGAAATGCCTCTCATGTCGGTGCGGGAAGTTGTCATGTTTCCCCGTGCCATTATGCCGCTTTTTGTGGGGCGTGAGGCATCGGTTCGAGCCATTGATGCCGGAAATCTAGAATATAATAAAAAAATATTTCTCGTGGCACAAAAAGAGCCGGACACCGAAAAACCCGAAGCTCAGGATCTTTTTACTGTGGGTGTGGTATGTCGTATCTTACAAGTTTTACGTTTACCTGATGGTACCATAAAAGTTCTTTTTGAAGGACTTTATCGTGCCACTTGGGAAAAAATAAGTGACGATGCTCCCTTTGGTCAAAAGTCCTATCCTTGCGTCATAACAACGGCCATGCCGGAAGTAAAGCTTATGAGCGAAGAAGCAAGGGGCATTATGCAAGCTATGAATGAAGCCATGCTAAAGTATGGCAAGAGTAATAAAAAAATTACTCAAGAAGTGCTTACTGCCATAGCCTCTTTGGATGACGCCGGAAAATTTGCCGATGCCATTATTTCACATTTGAAATCCGAGTATCGTAAAAAACAAGAAGCACTGGAATTGCAGAATCCTTTGGAGCGACTTGAAAAAGCCTATGAGTTGCTTTTGGAAGAAATGGCACTTTCCACAGTGGAAAAGCGCATAAAAGATCGTGTGCGCACTCAAATGGAACGCAATCAACGTGATTATTATCTTAATGAACAAATAAAAGCTATTAACAAAGAAATGGGGCGTGATGATGATCCACAAGCAGAACTTGTGGAAATGGAGCAAGCTTTCAAAGAACGCCTTATGCCTGAAGAAGCCAGAGAAAAAGCATTGCATTCTTTGCGTAAGCTCAAAGGCATGTCCACTTCCTCTGCAGAATATACTGTACTTCGCAACTATGTGGATTGGCTCATGGATTTGCCTTGGGATACACTTAAAGATGTGGATATGGACATACAAAATGCTCGTGAAATTCTTGACAACGATCACTATGGTCTTGAAAAACCCAAGGAACGCATTTTAGAATATTTGGCAGTGCAAAAACTTTCCGGTGCCTTAAAGGGACCTATTTTATGCCTTGTGGGGCCTCCCGGAGTGGGTAAAACTTCCCTTGCCAAATCGGTAGCTACAGCCACCGGACGAGATTTTGTACGTCTTTCCCTTGGCGGTGTTCGAGATGAAGCAGAAATCCGTGGTCACAGACGCACTTATGTGGGAGCGTTGCCCGGAAAAATTTTGCAATCCCTAAAAAGAGTGAAATTTAATAATCCTTTGTTTTGCCTTGATGAAATTGATAAGATGAGCGCAGATTTCCGTGGGGATCCTGCGGCTGCCTTATTGGAAGTTTTAGATCCCGAACAAAACAGCACTTTTATGGATCACTATTTGGATTTGGATTATGATCTGTCAAAAATTTTCTTTATTACCACGGCAAACTCCTTGCATTCCATTCCGGCTCCTTTGCAAGATCGCATGGAAATAATAGAATTAAATAGTTATTTAGAAACGGAAAAGAAACATATTGCACGACAATTTCTTTTACCAAAACAATTGGTGGACCATGGATTGAAGGCTGAGAATCTTCAATTGAGTGATGCTGCCATTATTGATATTATTCGCTATTATACTCGTGAAGCCGGTGTTCGTAATCTTGAAAGGGAAATCGGTGCCCTTTGCCGCAAAACAGCTATAAAATTAGTGGAAAATGACGATATGGATATGAATATATCCATTGACGCCGTTGATTTGCAAGATCTTCTCGGTGTGAAAAAATATAGACATGATGAAAGAGAAAAAGAAGCGCAAGTGGGTGTATGCATAGGACTTGCTTATAATCAACGAGGCGGTGAAATTCTCATGGTGGAAACCAGCCTTATGCCCGGCTCCGGACATGTGGCAACCACAGGGCAACTTGGCGATGTGATGACCGAATCAGCCAAAGCTGCGCTGTCTTACGTGCGTTCTCGTGCTGATATCTTAGGGCTTAATCCCCGTTTTTATCGTAAAGTGGATATACATGTACACGTACCTTCGGGAGCAACGCCCAAGGACGGTCCCTCTGCCGGCATAACTCTTGCCACCTCCATTACTTCCGCACTTTTGGGTATTCCGGTGCGCAATGATGTGGGTATGACCGGAGAAATTTCATTGCGAGGACGGGTACTCCCCATCGGCGGCTTACGTGAGAAATTGTTGGCCGCACGGCGTTCGGGCTTGACTAAAGTTATTATGCCCCGTGATAATGAGAAAGATCTGAAAGAAGTACCCGACGAAGTTTTACAAGATTTGGAAATTGTTTTTGTGGAGCATGTGGACGAGGTTCTACCTCATGCTCTTGCGGCAACACCGGAAGAAATTTTTAGCGGACGTAGCCAAACCAGCCCTATCTATTTATCCTTACGACATGGAGCAGTGGATACTTCTTCGGAAAAAACACAGTAACAGGACGGGTTTTGATTATGCAAGAGCAAAAGTTAATACTGCAACGCATTTTTTGGGAAGGCATCGAACGTGTCATGCCCAAAAATGCCTTGGAGTTGCATCTACGTTTGGAAAAAAAATCTTCAGAAGAACTTTTGTGGCTTGATGATAAGGTCTTTCCTTTACACGCTAAGAAAATTGTTGTGCTTGGCGCCGGTAAAGGTGTTGCCGCCATGGCAAAAGTCATGGAGGATATACTTGGTGAACGCATCAGTGACGGTCTTGTGATCACTAAATATGCACATGCTTTGCCATTGCAACATATAAAAGTTATGGAGGCCGGGCACCCCATCCCCGATGACGCCGGAGTTTTGGCCACCACGGCACTTCTTGAAAAAGCTCAAGCTCTTGGTGAAGATCATCTGCTTATTTGCTTGTTGACCGGCGGCGGCAGTGCTTTAACACCTGCACCGGCAAAAAACTTGAACCTTGAACAAATACAAGAAACTACAGCCATTTTATTGCGTTCCGGTGCTACTATTCAAGAAATCAATGCCGTGCGCAAGCATCTTTCAGTTTTCAGCGGTGGACAATTTGCTCGTGCAGCTCAACCTGCGCAAGTGCTCACTTTAATTATTTCGGATGTTATTGGCGATCCTCTTGATGTCATAGCATCAGGTCCCACCGCCCCCGATGATTCCACGTATCAAGATTGTCTCGATATTCTGAATAAATATGCCATTACTGCACAAATTCCGCAAGCTGTACTTTCGCATTTGGAAAATGGGATAAAGGGCATATTTCCCGAAACTCCCAAAGCAGAGGATGCATTTTTTAGCCATATAATCAATGAAATTGTTGCTACCAATAAGCACGCTTTGCAAGCCATGACAAAATATGCACAAAATTTTGCAGATCTTGGTATTGCTAACGGTTTTGAGGTACATGTTCACCATGAACCCATGCAAGGTGAAGCCCAAGAAATGGCAAAAACTCTCATCACTAAAGCAAAAAATTTGCAAAATGCTTTGTTACCCGGACAAAAACCCATTTGTCTGCTTGCCGGCGGTGAAACCACTGTGAGTATAAAAGGGCAGGGTATGGGCGGTCGCAATCAAGAAATGGCTTTGACGGCGGCTTTGGCTCTTGAAAATCATGAGGGAATATTTACCCTTTTTGCAGGTACCGATGGTACCGACGGACCCACCGATGCTAATGGTGGCTTTGCCCATGCTCATGCAGCACAGAATATGCGTAAACACTTAGATCCACAAGACATGCTGGATAATAACGATAGTTACGCCGCTCTTACTGCAAGCGACGATCTTTTTGTTACCGGACCGACTTTAACCAATGTTATGGATGTGGCAATTGTATTGATTTATCCTCAATGATTCATCGCAATGAAGAAAAGGATGAAGGAATTTATATGGGAAGAATTACACATATAAAAAT
>CAYJHV010000060.1:0-7672 GCA_964369825.1 uncultured Desulfovibrionaceae bacterium
CCCTTTCAAAACACGCTCACGGCTCATTTCCTACGGAAATGAGCCGGAAATTATATTTGTATTAATATAATTTTCGCTTTTTTTTCTTATTCTTATGAAATCATCAATTTTTAAGGAATTATAATTACAGATTTTAAATATTTTTCACCGAATGCTAAATTGCTATTGACAATGATTTTCATAAGCACTATGTTTGCTCTCACGTTCACTTATACCCACTAATACAGTTCTCAAAAATAATAAATTTGTAACTTAAAAAAGTGGTACAATGGAGGGATTATGACTCTTAATGACATAACAAAAGCTGATGATTTCGTGGTAACACATGTACATATCAACGGATCATTGCGACAAAGGCTATACGATTTAGGTATTTGTCCCGGTACAAAATTGAGCTTTATTCGTACCGCACCGTTAGCCGATCCCATTCAAGTGCAAATTGGGCATTATCATGTGGCTTTGCGCCGTACCGAAGCACAATATGTGGAGATTGAAAATTATGTCGAATAAAAGCATTGCCTTGGCAGGACAACCCAATTGCGGAAAATCCACGCTCTTTAATCTTCTTACCGGCGCAAGACAGTATGTGGCCAACTATCCCGGTGTTACCGTGGAAAAGCTTGGTGGCTCCATAACGCTTAATGGGGAAAAAATTGAAGTTGTGGATTTGCCGGGTACCTATGCTTTTACTTCTTATTCACCGGAGGAAATGGCTGCAAGGGATTTTATTTTAAAGGAAAATCCTGATGTGGTTCTTGCCGTACTAGATTCCTCAAC
Organism: uncultured Desulfovibrionaceae bacterium; assembly: GCA_964369825.1. Taxonomy (GTDB): domain Bacteria; phylum Desulfobacterota; class Desulfovibrionia; order Desulfovibrionales; family Desulfovibrionaceae; genus CAYJAD01. The sequence continues at coordinate 778 of CAYJHV010000060.1, forward strand.
ATTGGAAAAGGGTTTGTATTTTGTATTGCAGATTCTAGAAATGGAGCGTCCGGTTATTCTCGTTTTAAATATGATGGACGTAGCCAAAAGGCGCGGCATAAAAATTAACGAAGAATTACTTTCTGCAGAACTTGGTATTCCCGTGGTGGCCATACAGGCAACCAATACAAAAAGCGATGGACGTGCAAGATTGCTTGAGCTTATTGAAAAATATACTCAAGGCAATGCAACAGAACATAAATATGCCGTTGATTATGGCAAACTAGAAGAATTTATTAAACAATTGGAAAATGACGTACAAGAAGCCAGCGAAAAACTCGGCTATCCCAAGCGTTGGCTTGCTTTAAAACTTTTTGAAGATGATGATGCTGTCATTGATGTTATCGGTAGCAAAGTGGATTCGTTGAAGCATATTGAAGAAATAGCCGATAAATACAAAGTTGAAGCTTCGGCCGAACTCGACACCAATCCCGTGGCGCATATTGCCGCCGCTCGCCATAGCGTGGCAAGGCGTGTGAGCGATAAGGTGCTCGGTTATGACAATGTAGAAAATAAGGCTGCCAAAACATTCACCGAAAAGGTTGATTCGGTGGTATGTCATCGCATTTTAGGTCCCATTTGTTTGATTTTAGTGCTGTATGCCTTTTATCAGGTGTCCGTAACTTACGGTAATATTTTGGCGGCACAAATTTGGCCTGTATGGGGAAGCTTGGAGACTTTTATAAGCTCTGTTTTGCCTTATCAAGGATTTTTGGAAGATCCCATCTTGCGGGCTTTGGTGGAGTGGATAGTAAAAAGTGTCACTGCGGTACTCAACTATTTGCCCATTTTCTTTTTAATGTTTTCCTTTGTATTTATTTTGGAAAGCAGTGGATATTTAGCACGTATAGCCTTTATTCTGGATAAAGTTTTTCATACTTATGGTTTGCATGGGCAGTCTACTTTACCGTTGATTTTGGGCGGTATTTATGTGGGAGGTTGTGCCATTCCCGGAGTTGTTGCCACCAAGGCCATTCCCGATGAACGAGCACGTTTTACCACCATTTTAGTGGTTCCCATGATGAATTGCCTTGCAAAAGTCCCTTTATACCTACTTTTAGTGGGAGGATTTTTTGCCGCCGAAGCCGGTAGTACCATGTTCTTCATGGGAACCGTTACTTTGCTCATGGCATTGATTGTGGCAAAAATTTTGAATTTAACCGTACTGCGCACACGTCCTGCCGCTCCTTTTATTATTGAATTGCCCACGTACCATTTCCCCATTTTACGTAATGTGTTGCAAGAAACATTTATGCGTATTTGGATTTTCATCAAAAAAATTACCACCGTGGTGGTAGCTGTTTCCACAGTGGTTTTTGTCCTTGTCTTCTTCCCCGGCGTACCCGAGGAACGTGAAACATATTATGCCGGTGAGCAACAAAAAATAGAAGATAAATTCATGGCTGATGTGCAAAAAACCGGTCTTGCCGGCAAATTCACCAAGGATGATATTCTACCACTTTTGCGCTATCAAGATACTTTACGTGAGAGTAAAAGAGGGGTAACGCAAGACGAGGCTAAAGCTATTAACGAACAAGCTTTGAAAGACGATCCCATGTTTGCCTCCATTATTTTACGTAAAGGCAAAGATGGAAAACTTTTAGCTAGATCTTTGCGTACCCTTGACAGTGCAAGAAAAAATGTTCGTCGTGAAATTCGTCAAGAACGCTTTGAGACCAGTTATCTTGGACGTGCCGGTAAGGCTCTGGAATTTATTACCGCCGGTGCAGGTTTCAACTGGCGCATCAATATTGCGCTCTTGTCGGCCTTGGCAGCCAAAGAAAATAGTGCGGCAACCCTTGGTGCCTTGTACGGCTTTGAAGGATCTGCCCCGGGAGAAAGCTTTAAGACTCTTGGCTTTACACCTTTACATGCCTTGGCGCTTATGCTTTTCATGTCCCTTTATCCACCGTGTTTGCCGGCGTCCATGATGGTACGTGCGCAAACAGGCTCCACTAAGTGGATGGTTTTCTCCATTGTTTTCCAGATGGCCATAGGGCTTACTGTAGCCACCTTGGTTTACAGCGGAGGTGTCTTTTTCCAATTGAGTGGTGTGGAAGCCATGTGGACTTTCTATGCCATATGCGCCGCACTGGTAGTTTTACTGGGCTTTTTACCGGCTCGAGATTCATTTTCAACAACTAAGGTGAAGGCATAGCCCTTCAATTTGGTAATATAATAAATTGCTAAACAATAATTATGGAGGTTTAGGTAATGAAAACACGTTTTTTTGCTTTGGCTTTAGCTCTTCTGCTTGCCATACCCGCTGCATCTTTTGCGCACAGTCCCATTTTTGACTGCTTTGACAATGGCGACGGCACCGTTTCTTGCCAAGGCGGTTTTTCTGACGGTTCTTCCGCTGCCGGTGTTAAAGTAAACGTTAAGGATGGTTCCGGAAAAGTTGTGGAAACAAAGGCTCTCGACAAAAATGGTGAAATGAGCATGAAAAAGCCTGAAGGCAAATATTCTTTGGAACTTGATGCCGGCGAAGGTCATAAAATAGACGTGCCCGGTGACAAAATTGTTGAGTAGTTTTTGATAAAAATCTTGTGAACAAGTTTTGTCATAAATTTGTGAGCAGATCTTAATTAAGAACTTGATCATAATTGGTAATGGAATTTAATTACGCAGAAGAGCATACTTCATAAATATATAAAATCAAGTTGTTATTCTTATAATTTAGTAGCTTACAAAGATTTTATTTATCGAATATTTATGAAGATATGCTTACAACTAACATTTTTAGGAGATTTACATGAAAAAAGGTTTTTTAGCTTCTCTTGGTTTAGTGGCTGCCATGGTTATGGCTCAGCCGGCAGACGCACACTTTATGATGGCTTATACCCCACAAGATACGCTTATGGAAAAAGCTCAAAATCTTGATTTACGCTTGGTGTTTACACATCCCGCTGAAGCAGGACATATGATGGATATGGGCGGCATGAATGAATTTTATGCTGTGTACAAAAAAGGTGAAGAAGCACCTGCCAAGATTGACATGAAGGGCTATTTGAAAGAAATTACTTGGACCAACCCAAGTTCTAAAGCTCCGGCATTTTCGGCAACAATTCCCCGTAAAGACATCCGTAGCATGGGAGACTATGTTTTTGTAGCAGTTCCCGGTTACTATCTTGAAAAAGAAGAAGATGTCTATATGCAACAAATCACCAAACTCATTGTTAATGTTGGAGGCGTACCCACCATTTGGAATGAGCCAGTAGGTCTTCCTTGCGAAATCGTGCCCATGATTAAGCCTTATGCCACTTGGGTTGGCAATACCTTCCAAGCACAGGTTCTTTCCGGCGGCAAACCGGTACCCGGTGCAGAAGTTGAAGTAGAGTACATGAGCCATGCTCCCAATGTCAAGAATAATAGCTTGGCCAAAAAATCCTCTGTGAACTATCCCAATGGTGCTCTCGTAACCCAAACCATCATCGCTGACCAAAATGGTGTGATTACCTTCGGTCTTGCAAAAGCCGGTTGGTGGGGTTTTGCAGCACTTGGTGTAGGTCCTGACAAAAAATATCAAGACAAAGAACTTTCCCAAGATGCAGTTATTTGGGTACAAGCTTACGATATGAAATAGAAAATTACTTATTTTGGGGTGAGAGGAACAACCTTTCACCCCATTTTTTTGATGTATTAATAAGGATATTATATGAAAAAACTTTTTTTCACTTTTTTTGTGTGCGCCTTCGTTTTTGGCGCACATTCTTTTGCTTTGGCACACAGTGCCTTACTAAATTGCTTTGACAATGCTGACGGTACTTTTACCTGCCAAGGCGGATTTTCTGATGGTTCTTCTGCCACAGGAATTAAAATTGTCGTAAAAGACAGTTCCGGCAATGTCTTGCAAGAAGCACAACTTAATGCAGACAGCGAAGTAGTTCTGCCACGTCCACAACAAGACTTTACTGTCCTTTTTAACGGAGGCTCCGGACATTCGGTGGAAATTTCCGGAGAAACCATAGTACGCTAGGTGAAATATGTACGATTGTCCGGTTTCCATAGAAAATCTTTGTCACAACTATGGTAAGCGTGAACTCTATCACAACCTTTCCTTGACCATTCCTAAGGGTAGAGTTTGCGCATTACTTGGTAAAAATGGTGTGGGAAAAACTACGCTTATCCAAATTCTCATGGGTTTTTTGCGTCCTAGTAGCGGTCAATGCCGCATTTTTGGTGATTTAGCCTATGCCATTCGTCCGGAAACTCGAGAGCGTGTGGGCTTGCTTTTTGAAAAGCATCTTGCTTATCAATTTTTTAGCATTGAACAAATAGAAAAATATACACGTCAATTTTATCCACGCTGGAAGGCAGAACGATTCTATAACTTAGTAGACTTATTGGGCTTACCAAAGGATCATCTCATAGCGCATATGAGCGAAGGTCAACGTTCACAAGTGGTGCTTGGTTTAACCCTTGCTCAAGACCCTGAACTACTGATTTTGGACGATTATTCCATGGGGCTTGATGCCGGTTATCGTCGTCTTTTTGTGGACTATCTTTGTGAAAATCTGCGAGACGGAGAGCATACCATTATCATCACCTCACATGTTATCCAAGATATGGAAAACTTTGTGGATGATGCCGTATTTATGCGCCGTCATAAATTGGCACATCAAACATCTCTTGCAGAATTTATGCAAAATTTTGCATGTTATCGCATAAATATCCCTGAGAATAAAGAAATATTTGAAGATCGCTTAAAAAATATTTTACCGGATATTTTGGCAAATGTGGAATGGCATAAAGATTTTGTGGAATTATTCTTTTATGCCGATGAAGCCACCCGCCAACAAATTATCAATGAAAATGAACTACAATCCCTTCATATTGAGCAAAAATCCATGACCATGGAAGATGCCTTTATTGGTTTTACGGGGAGGTATTAAAATGAGAGGTCGTTCAGCACTTAAGGCTGTATTTTATAAAGAAAGTATAAAAATGCGCAGTATGATGCTGGGTATTTTTATTGCCAATATGGCGGTTATGGTTTGGAATTTTCTTACTTTGCGTCGTTTATATATGCTCGATCACTCGGAAGTTGTCTGGTACAGAACCATAAATCTAGGTCAAATACCTTATACCGATTTGATGTTTATTCCGCTGATTTCCGGCATTGTTTTTTGTATATTTCAATTTTTGCAGGAAATGAGAGACGGACGCATTCGCATTGCTTTGCACGCACCTTGTGACTCTGCTTTAATTGTTTTGTGGCACGCTCTGTTCGGAACTCTTTTTTTGTGCTGCTTATTTGTCATTGATGCATTTATTTTATATACTTGTATATTAAATTATTATCCAACCGAAGTGGCAAATGCCGCACTTTTGACCACACTTCCTTGGTTTATCGCAGGAATTTATGCCTATTTGGGCGGTGCTTTTGTTTTACTTGAACCACAAATGAAAAGACGTATTTTGGCTGCCATAGTCTGCTTTGGACTGTGCATTCCTTTATATTTTTATCGTAATACCGGCTTTTATGTGAATATATTACCATTTTTTATTCTGCTCATTCCCTGCATGTTTTATATCATTGCACTTTCGGCCGACGATTACAGAAATAGGTGGGTAGCATGAAAATTCGCATAGCAAGCCTTTGTATGTACCTTTTGTGCATACTCTTTTTTGCATGGGCATTGCCCTTGTTTTATCAGATGATTTTTTTGAAAACTGTGGATAAAACTCATATTTTTTATGGACCGGTCGATAATAACATGATTTATACCGAGCAAGTCCTCATAAACGATTTGAAGGCTGCGGAAAAATCTGAAAATCATCATGCCGATGTGGTCTATAAAAATGAAAAAGGAAAATATTTTACCCGCAATGAATTTGAGGAAAAAGTTCCTTTCATATATTTTAGAAATATGGAATTGCGAGGCAAATTGCCTTTGGAATTACATGGAAAATCCTTTGATCGTAAAAGCATAGAAAAAGAACGTCGAGTGCTTGAAATGCCTTCTCGTAATCTTGACAATAACAATTATAAAGAAGCTATATACCCTTTACTGGATGCAAATCCCGGGCAAGTGGCATTGATTTTACCGGCGGATCGTATTCGTTTCACTTCCGATGCATTGCAAATGATTGACAGCGATAAAAATGCCGTAGACCAAGAACAAACGCAAAAATACACCGCTGCCTTGAAAGAAAAAGGATTTACTTTTCCGGCTCAAGGAATATGGGGGAATTTTTCCACTTTTAAACCTTACGAAGCCGGTATATTCATTGTTGATAATGCAGGTAAAACTTTTCATCTGCTACGTAAAAATAACAAACCCGAAGTTATGCAGGTTGCATGGAATGAAGATATAATACCGCAAAAAATCATTTTGGCTGAAGCCAAGGACAGGAAATATTTAGGACTTGTTTTGGACACTAAGGGACGAATGTACATTCTGCATCAAGATAATTTTACATTAACTCAAGTGCCCATGGAAAACTACATTTCCGGAAAAATGGATTTCAAAGTAATAATGGATCCACTGTTTATCACCGCAGTCTATTCCGATGATACAAATGTTACAGCCATTGCTTTTGAAAATGCCGAAAAATTACCGGAAATTTTAAAACCCATACATACTTTTACGCATAAAATGAGTCAAAGCCAAGATACCATGCTGAGCAATATTGCTGATGTTTTATTTCCCATGAGCATCTCTTTCAAAGAAGCCTATATGGGTAAAGGAAGTGTTAGCTTGAATTTTAGCCCACTGTTTTTTCTTTATGGTCTTATTTTTAATGCGCTCTTGGCAACAGCATATTTTTTATTACGCAAAAAACAAAGACAAAGAGGATTAACTTTACAAAGCGTGTCCGTAGTCATTTTTGGTCTATACGTGCTTATTCC
>CAYJHV010000061.1:0-7650 GCA_964369825.1 uncultured Desulfovibrionaceae bacterium
TTTTGAGGAAAGTTATTCATCAATCATATACATTTCTTCGGTGGCAGAAAGTGTTTCCTGATGATGTTTGATATTTTCCTGTTGTCTTGCAAGAACATTTTTGTAATCCAGTGGCATAACCTTCACAAAGAGTGGCAATGACGCATTCCAATTTTTAAGCAATTCCTCAGCACGTTTACTGCCGGTATAATGATTGTGCTGTTCGATAAGTGCTCGCAACAAATTGCAATCTTCGGGGCTTTTCACTGATTCCATGTCCACGCTTTGTGTATTGCAACGATTTTGAAAGCGTTCATCCTTATCATAAACAAAGGCCATGCCGCCGCTCATGCCCGCAGCAAAATTATAGCTGCATTCACCAAGGACACCCACAACGCCGCCGGTCATGTATTCGCAGCCGTGATCGCCCATACCTTCAACAACGGCCATGGCGCCGGAATTACGCACGGCAAAGCGTTCACCGGCTGTACCGCAAAAATAAGCTTCACCGGAAGTGGCACCGTAAAGGGCAACATTGCCCACAATGGCTTGTTCGGCACTGACAAAGGTGCTCTTACGTGCAGGTTTTACAATAACAATACCTCCGCTTAAGCCTTTGCCCACATAGTCATTGGCGTCTCCGTGTACGGCAATGGTAACGCCTGATGGCAAAAATGCACCAAGGCTTTGACCGGCAGAACCCCAAAGATTTATGGTGTAGGAGTGCTGAGGTAAACGACGTTTTTTGAGTTTACGCACGATTTCACCGGCTAAACGTGTACCAACGGCTCTGTCGGTATTGATGACGGTTCCGTTATAAACGGCACGTACCGGTTTTCCGGCAAGCAAGGGAGCGGCACGTTCCATGATGGCGGCATCCAGTGGGGAAATATCTTCTTGATTATGAACATCTTTTTTCCATGGAACAAGCCCCTTGGAGGTATCTTGGAAAAAATGATCAAGTTGCAATGTTTTGATGCGTTCCGTCACATTTTCGGTGCGCATTTCCAAAAGGTCGGCTCTGCCGATGAGTTCTTGCACCGTAGCTATGCCAAGGCTTGCCATGTGCTTACGAAGGTCTTCGGCCATGAAGAAAAGAAGACGCTGAATATGTTCGGGTTTTCCCACAAATTTTGACAGAAAAACAGGGTCTTGAGTGGAAATACCCACCGGGCATTTGCCTTTATAACAAGCACGACACATGATACAGCCAAGGCTTACAAGTAAGGCTGCTCCCACGCTGCATTCTTCTGCACCCAGCATAAATGCCATGAGCATATCACGTCCGCTATGGATTTGCCCGTCGGTGCGCAATTTAACCTTGTGACGCAAACCGCTGGCAATGAGGGCTTGATGTGTTTCAAGTAGTCCCATTTCCCATGGTAAACCGGTATGTTGTATGGCAGAAAGCGGTGATGCGCCTGTACCGCCGTCATGACCGGAAATAAGAATTTGATCGGCACCGGCTTTGGCAACACCTACAGCCACGGTACCAACACCCAATTCTGCCACCAATTTTACCGAAATACTTGCGCTTGGTTGAATGTGGCGCAAATCAAAAATAAGTTGTGCCAAATCTTCGATGGAATAAATATCATGATGCGGTGGCGGGGAAATGAGTGTTACTCCCGGCGTTGTGCCACGCACTCCGGCAATGTCTTCCGTCACTTTACGGGCAGGCAATTGACCTCCTTCACCGGGTTTAGCACCTTGCGCCATTTTTATTTGAATTTCATCGGCATGAGCCAAATATTCTGCTGTCACTCCAAAGCGTCCCGAGGCTATTTGGCGCACTCTTGAACGTGCATCTTCTCCCTTGGCGTTGGGTACATTGCGGCGAGGATCTTCGCCGCCTTCACCGCAATTACTGCGTGCGCCAATGGCATTGCAGGCAATGGCAATGCTTTCGTGGGCAGCACGGCTGATGGAACCAAAGGACATGGCAGCACCCACAAAACGCTTGACAATTTCACTGCTTGCTTCAACGTCATCCAAACTTAAGGATTTGGGAGCGGAAGATTTTTTAAGGCTAAAAAGACTGCGCAAAGTAATGGGATTTTGTTGCACATCACTTGTGAGAGCATAAGCGGCATAGGCATCGGCATCATTTTGGCGTACTGCTTTGTGCAAATGGCGCACTGCCTCTTTACTCCAAAGACGCACTTCTTTTGCCGGCGAATGCGTATTATTTTCCTGTGCATAGGCTTGAGCATGTCTTAATAATGCATCTTCTGCCATATGCCCCAAGTGAATGCCGCCAAGGCGTGATGCGGTACCATGAAAATATTTTTCCACTACATCTTCAGCAATGCCCATGACTTCAAAATAATGTCCGCTTCTGAAAGAACGCTGTGTGGAAATGCCAAGTCTGGCAAAGGCTTTGAGTAGCCCTTTTTTGAGGGCAGCAATATAATTTACTTGCGCTTGATAAGGTGAAACATGAGCAAGTTTGCCTTTTTCTGCCAATTCTTTCACGGTATCAAGGGCGGCGTAAGGGCAAATACCGCTGGCACCGTAAGCAGAAAGCAAGACCATATGCATGACTTCACAGGCTTCTCCCGTTTCCACCATTAAACCACACAAATGTCTTTTTTGTACTCGACGTAAATGGTGATGCAAGGCTGAAAGTGCCAATAAACTTGGAATGGGAGCACGCTTTTCATGGGCTTGCATGTCACTGATAATTAAGATGGTGGCACCTTGTTCGACGGCTTTTTCGGCGGCGTCAAAAAGTGCTGTCAGCCCTTGCTCTAATTTTTTTCTCAATTTCACAGAAAAATCTTCATTTGTAGATGATTTCATTTGCGCTGTATGGCTTTGCATCTCTTGCGGCACGTCATCACAAATATCAAAGCAGGCGTCAAGAGTATGTACTTGTACTTCTTTACGTGTGGACATACGTAAATGCATCATTTCGTTGCGGTCAAGAAAAGGATGCGGCAAACGTAAAATGGCGCAATTTTCAGGCTCAGGCTCCAAAATATTGCGTTCACGCCCGGCAAAATTCATCAGCGACATGGAAAGCTCTTCACGTAAAGGATCAATGGGAGGATTGGTCACTTGCGAAAATTGTTGTTTAAAATAATCAAATAATTTCTTAGGTTCGGTGGAAAGCACTGCCAAGGGTACGTCATGCCCCATGGCACCCACCGGCTCCTGACTGTCCCTTGCCATGGGTAAGAGCACATTACGTATTAAATTTGGTGTATAATCAAATAAGGAGTGCAAACGCTTTAAATCTGTGGGAGGACTTGGTATTTCTTGATTTCTTTCTCCTTCATCGTGCATAAGATCGGCAAGCACAATACCATGTTCATTAAGCCAGCGTCTGTAAGGCTTTTCTCGTACCACACTCCCCTTGATTTCTGCATCGGAAATCAATCTTCCGCTGTTCACATCCAGCATAAGCATACGTCTTGGACGCAATTGCTGGCGTTGTACTATGCGTTCCGGTTCCACGTCCATAACGCCGCTTTCCGAAGCAAGTACCACCATGCCATCTTGAGAGATGGTGGAACGACAAGGTCTTAAGCCATTGCGATCCAGCATGGCACCCACTCGACTGTGTCCGTCGGTGAAAACAAGAGCGGTGGGACCGTCCCATGGGTCCATCAATGCGGCATGATATTCATAAAATGCACGCTTATTGTCGCCCATAACAAAAGTCGGCCCAAAAGGTTCGGGAATGAGCATCATAAGTGCGTGTTCCATGGAATATCCACAGCGCACCAGCAATTCCAAAGCATTATCCAAGCGTGCCGAATCACTGGCAGTGGTATCAATTATGGGGAAAAGATCTTGCAATTCATCCCCAAAAAGTTTTGATGACATTTGTGGCTGGCGGCGTAACATACGGCTTGCATTACAACGTATGGTATTGATTTCACCATTATGCGCTATATTTCTGAAGGGTTGAGCCAAACGCCACGAAGGCAAGGTATTGGTACTAAAACGCTCATGAAAAATGGCAAAAGGTGCGGTGAAAGTGGTATCCACCAAATCCTGATACAAATCCCCAAGGCAAGAGCCGGGCAGCATTCCCTTATAAATAATACTGCGAGCCGAAAGACTGACCACATAAAAATTGTTTATGTCCATGTTTTGTGCAAAAAGCCATTCTTGTACTGCCTTTTCCATACGCCGCCTGGCAAGGTACAGAGTGCGTTCAAAACCGTCACCACAAGCTTTTTCAGGTGCAAGCTTTACAAGTTCTTTAGTGGGGCGCACAAGAATTTGCAGCATATGCGGCATGGTGGCGCGCGCACTGTCCACAAGTATTTCCGTGTCAATGGGTACATCACGCTCATCTTCAAGCACAAGCTTGCTTTGCTGAAGACATTCTCGAATTATTTTACCGATGGGAGTATGAGTACTCACATCTTGAGGCATAAAGATTTGCCCCACAGCAAAAGGGATTTCATCGTTAGCCCCTTGCAAAGCTGACCATTTACGCTTGAAAAAAGCTTTTGGGAGTGGCATGAGCAGTCCTGCACCGTCGCCGGAATTTTCTCCTTGACCATGCCCGCCACGATGCGCAAGTCTGGCCATGGCTGTTAAAGCATCAGCTATTACTTGATGGCTGGGTACGCCGGATAGCCTTGCCACGAAACCAACGCCGCAGGCATCCCTTTCATCTGAAGGATCATATAGACTTTTCATGTAAACTCCTTAAATCTTAATTCTTGTATGAACGTGAACCTGATTTTATGAATAGCAACTGTTACTAAACATTGTTGTATGCTCTTTTATTAAAATATTCATATTAAATGATAACTTGTAGTAAAAAGTAAATTTATTTTTGCAATCTCATTAATTTTTACTGCTATAATCAAAATTATCAGTTTTTATGGTTTTTACTTTATAATTTCATTGCCTAGGGAAAGGTTGTATTTTTTATAAAGTAGATGACCATAAGAGGGAAGCTTTCATACAAGTACAAAAGCTTCCCCACAGGTTGTAAAGGGTGTTGCGTGTTAAGTCAACAAACCCAAATTAAGGATAATTTAATTAATCCAAAGCATCTCGGCATAGCGTGGGAATGGCCATGTGGCATCTTCCACCATAAGCTCTAAAGTATCTGCGTGTTTACGGCATTCATCCATGGCGGGGATAAGGGTATTACGCATATAACGAGCATGGTCGAGGGTATCGGTATGTTGCTCATTGCTACGTGCTGCCTCAAGAGCTTTCAAAGATTTTTCAAGTTCCAAGCACACATTACGCAAAGCCATAAAACGTCCTTCTTCCGGAAGTGTATCCTTGGTGCCAAGCACGGCACGGGTTTGCATCACAAGCTCGGCGGCTTCTTTTTGGGCACGTAAACCCACGGGAATGATACTTTCTCGTACCATGGAGGCGCACACATTGGCTTCAATGTTGATTAATTTAACGTAGGTTTCCAGCAAAATTTCTTGACGTGCAAGCATTTCACGCTCTGAAAGTACATTGGTACGCAAGAAAACGTCCATGACCTCAGGATAGCTGTAGCACTCAAGAGCATCTACGGTATTGGAAAGATTGGGCAAACCACGACGTTTCGCTTCTTTTGGCCATTCTTCGGAATAACCGTTGCCGTTGAAGACAATGGGCATATGTTCGCTAAAGATGCGTGGCAAGAGGCTTTGCAAGGCTTCGGTAAGTTCTGTGCCGCTTTTCACCGAGGCTTCAAGTTCGGTGGCTATGTCATCAAGGGCGCAGGCCATGGCGGCATTTAAGGTAATATTCACCGGAGCCACCGATTGTGAAGAGCCTACAGAGCGAAACTCAAATTTATTACCGGTAAAAGCAAAGGAGCTGGTACGGTTACGGTCGGAATTGTCCTTGGGTAAAGGAGGTAAAACATCCACGCCGATTTCCATAAAGCAACTTGCACCTTCTTTTTGCGCTTGACCACTGATCAATGCGTCCAGAACGTCGGTGAGCATACTGCCAAGGAATACAGAAATAATGGCAGGAGGTGCTTCATTGGCACCGAGGCGATGGTCATTACCGGCGCCGATGGTACCAAGACGCAAAGCCATACCGTGTTTATGCACAGCACGCAAAGTTGCAGCCAAAAAGACCAAGAATTGCGCATTGGTGAGAGGAGTATTGCCGGGATTGAGCAAATTTGAACCTTCAGAATCGCACAGTGACCAGTTATTGTGTTTACCGCTACCGTTGACACCGGCAAAAGGTTTTTCGGGTAAAAGGCACACAAACCCGTGTTCGGCGGCGGTATGGCGCAGCATGTTCATGGTGAGCATGTTGTGGTCGGTGGCAATATTGCATTCTTCGTAAAGCGGTGCCAATTCAAATTGACCGGGAGCCACTTCATTATGTCTTGTTTTAACGGGAATGCCCAGAGCAAAGAGGCGTTTTTCCACATCGTGCATAAATGCCATGACTCTGCCGGGAATATCGCCAAAATAGTGATCTTCCATTTCCTGTCCTTTGGGTGCAGGTGCGCCCACAAGAGTACGCCCGGCAAGTAAGAGGTCAGGACGCAAAGCTGCCAAACGGCTGTCCACAAGGAAATATTCTTGTTCGGCTCCCACCATGGGACGTACATGCGTGGCTTTTTCATTGCCAAAAAGGCGCAAAATACGCATGGCATGACGTGAAACCGCACTTATGGAACGAATGAGCGGCGTTTTACGGTCAAGGGCTTCACCGGAGTAAGAATAGAACATGGACGGAATATGCAAAGTATGTCCTAATTTTCCGGGCAATAAAAATGCCGGTACCGTGGGATCCCATGCCGTATAACCTCTTGCTTCAAAGGTAGAACGAATGCCGCCGGAAGGAAAGGAGGAGGCATCAGGTTCACCGCTGATGAGCATTTTTCCTGAAAATTCATTGAGCAAATGTCCGTCGTTGGACAAGGTTAAAAAAGCATCATGCTTTTCCGCAGTGTAACCGGTCATGGGATGAAACCAGTGGGTATAATGTGTTGCGCCACGCTCAATGGCCCAATCCTTCATGGCAGATGCCACAACATCGGAAATTTCCGAAGGTAAACGAGCGCCTTCTTTGATGGTCAACTCCAATTGCTTAAATACATCTCGGGGTAAACGTTCCCGCATTACATGAATGGTAAATACATCCTTTGCAAAATGACGTCCCATTTCAATGTTTGGTGTTAAATGTCCTTCGCTTGTGTCAATGGCGTTGGGGCCGGCGCTGAAAGCTTCCATAACCGCGAGGCGGCGTGCAGTTGTCATGTTAATCTCCTTAATAAACTGTAGGCAGAGCCTAATATAAATTTTAATTTTTTGTATACATTTAATGAGTGACTTACTCCATTTATAATCAATTTATAATCTCAAAAATAAAGAAAATACGTTTATAAATTTTTAAGGCATTCAACTCAGTTCGATTTGCAATAAAGCATTTTATGTGCCAAAGCCCAGATTTGCGGTTTGAGAGCTGTTTAATATATTAAAATGACGTATGTTTTTTTATTCAACTTCAATAGCAATAAGTAAAATGAAAGCTCAAAATCGATGATTTTCTACTAAAATGTGGAAAATCTGAGTGTGTTTGAGGGGTGAAATGGTGAGGGTAGAAGGTAGGAATCGGTAAATAATCAAAAAATACTGTGCATTGTAAGAAATTACTTTTGTGTTGATAAGCTTCTTGGTGGTGAAATAGGGATTGACTTTCTATTCATACGCACCTATTTAAATATTA
>CAYJHV010000062.1:0-7523 GCA_964369825.1 uncultured Desulfovibrionaceae bacterium
TTTTATTTGTATATTTTAACTAAAAAGTTGTTTTATTTTATGTTATTAACATGTTTTTCAGTGACGACTACCTAATGCAAACGAGGGCAACGCAAAATTCCGCCTATTCTTGGTTTTTGATCGTATTGACTTTGTCAACAATCTATTAGACTCTGCGTAATGAATTGCACGAAGGTCTTTAACTACAATCCCAAAACATTTTTTTATTTGCGAAGTAAATAAAAAAATGTGCGTGAAAGTTTTTTGGAAAAGGTTTTCCCCGAAAAAAACTAAATTGAAACAAAATCCATATAAAGCTATTATTGGAAAACAACTTTGTATATTAAATATTTTTTATCTTTCATTTTCTGTCTCTTCTGTTTTATGCTCACAGCCTGTTTTGTGCCACATAAGTATATTGCCACCTTAACTTTGAGTGAAAAATATTATACATTTGAATTCATAGGCGAAATGCAAATGATGTATATGTATGATGCCACATTACGCAAAGATGCCGGTATTGATATGGAAAAAGCGGCGGAGCAAGTGCTTTCCGAATTTGAGCGAGTTATAACAGAGCGCAAACCAAATGTTTTTGAATTGCGATCCAAAACAGCAACAACTTTCCAGACAAAATTTTCTTATACTTCCTCCTATGACTTACCTGAAGCAACGGGACTTTTTCATTTGCATAAAGAAGGCAATACACTTACACTCACTTCACGTAAAATAAGTGCGGAAGAATATAATATTTTAAAAGAAAATCAAATTCCGTCCAAGGGTATATTGTGTGTGAAAAATTATGGAAAAATTTTAGAAAGTAATGCCCATGCACCGGCAAATCTATTACAACAATGCAGCACTTGGAAATTTGAAAACCTTGACGAAAGAGTAAAAATGATTATTCAATTTCAAAAGTAGGATTTTTTTTATTACTCCACCATAGAGGCTGTTATGCTCCAAAAAACTCGTTTACTTACTCCCGGCCCAACGCCCATTCCATCTCGTGTCCGTTTGCGCATGGCAGAAGAAATGCTGCACCATCGCAAAAGTGATTTCAAAAAAATTATGAGTGCTTTGCAACCAAAATTACAAAAGCTTTTTGGTACGGAAGAGTTGGTTTTACCACTGGCTTGTTCCGGCACCGGAGCTATGACTGCAGCGGTGGAGGGGCTTTTCCTGAAAGGCGAAAAAGTCTTGGTGGTCAATGCCGGAAAATTTGGCGAACGCTTTGGACTTATTGCTCAAAAGTATGGATTACAAGTACATGAACTGGCTCTTGAATGGGGGCAAGCGGTAAGTTCCGTTGCCATTGAGCATATTTTGCAAGCAGATCCAGACATTTGCGGTGTCCTTATACAATTGAGCGAAACATCCACAGGCGTTTTACATCCTGTACAAGAGGTGGCCGCCATAACTCGCAAAAGAGACGTATTGCTTGTGGTGGACGGAATTTCTGCCGTGGGTATATCTCCTTGTTTCATGGATACTTTTGGAATAGACGCTCTTTTGACCGGCTCTCAGAAGGGGTTAATGGTACCTCCGGGCTTGAGCTTGCTTGCTTTATCAAAGCGAGCATGGGAAAAGACAAAAAAATGTGAAGAGCATTGTTTTTATTTTAATTTACCCAAAGAAAGAGACAACATTCTTAAAGAGCAAACACTTTTTACGTCGCCGGTAAGTTTGCTCATGGCCTTAAATGAAAGCCTCGATATGATTCTAGAACTTGGTCTTGAAGCCTTGTACAAAAAGCAATGGGCATTAACCATGCTTGCACGATGTGGAATCAAAGCTCTTGGACTGGAACTTTTTGTGAAAGAGCATTTCACTTGGGGCTTGACTTCCGTACTTTTGCCGCAAGGCGTTGATGCAGGGCAAGTACTCAAACTTGCTGAGCAAAATCACGGTGTGCTTATGGCCGGCGGACAAGATCATTTAAAGGGACGCATTATTCGTATGGGGCATATGGGCTACGTGGATTTTGCCGATATTACAGCCGGTTTGTATGCTCTTGCGCACTCTCTCAAAGAAGTTGGTGGCTATACAGCTTCAAATAATTATTTAGAACAAGCTTTAAATGCCTATACCAAAGCTTTAACCATGCCCTACGGCAGCAATATTTCAGATAATTGGAGTTAAATCATGGATGATTGCAATAAAACTACACAAGCTACCATGCCGCAAGTAACTTTTTCAACTTTTATATTATCCTTGGCATCTTCAGCACTTATGCAACTTGGAGAAGTGCCTAATCCTGAAACGGGTCAAATGGAAGAACATCTGGAATTGGCACGCCATACCATTGATGTTTTGGAAATGCTTCATTGCAAAACCAAGGGTTGCCTTGAACATGAAGAAGAACTTTTGCTCAAAGATGTACTTTATGAAGTACGCATGAAATATGTCATAAAAACACGCTAAAGGTTAAAGTGAATGGATAATACCAAAATAAAAGTAGGACTTATCGGAGTAACCGGCTATACCGGCATGGAACTTGTGCGCCTTTTGACCCAACATCCGCACATGCAATTGGTAATGGCTGCTTCACGAGCCGAAGCCGGAAAAAAACTAGGGGATCACTATCCTTTTTTGCAAGGTTTACCCGGCTCTGAGGTGCTCATTTCAGCTCCTGACATGCACAAAGCAGCCAGTGAATGCGACGTGGTATTTTTAGCTGTACCGCATAGCACCGCCATGAATATGGGTGCGGAACTACTGGCGAAAAATGTTAAAGTTGTGGATTTATCAGCAGATTTTCGCTTACGAGATGCCACTGTTTATGAGAAGTGGTATCACATTGAACACAGTCAAAGCCACGCACTAAAACAAGCGGTGTACGGTTTGCCGGAATTATACAAATCTGAAATTGCCAAAGCAAAACTAATTGCCAATCCCGGTTGTTATCCATCTGCCAGCATTTTGGCTTTGTACCCTGCCCTCAAACACAAGCTTATTTCCCTTGAAGATATTGTCATTGATGCCAAATCAGGTACCAGCGGAGCCGGACGTAAAGCCGCAGTGGGATCACTTTTTTGTGAAGTTTATGATACTTTTAAAGCTTATAATTTGGGAAAACATAGGCACACGCCGGAAATCGAACAAGAGCTTTCTGTCATTGCCGAAAATCCCGTCACTCTTTCCTTTAATACGCATCTTTTGCCCATCAATAGAGGTATTTTAACCACTATTTATACAAAACTTCGTCATGAAACAGCTCTTGACAAAATCCATGAGTTGTATACAAGGACATGGGAAACAAGCCCGTGGGTACGTGTACTTCCAAAGGGAACATTGCCGGAAACCAAAAATGTTCGTGGCAGCATGTTTTGTGATGTGGGGTTAGTAGTAGATGAGCGCACAAAGCGGCTCATTATAGTGAGTGTCATTGACAATGTTTGCCGTGGAGCTTCCGGGCAAGCTTTGGCAAACGCCAATCTTATGTGTGGCTTACCTGTGGAAACGGGGCTTATGCTTGCGCCCTTAACTCCATAATTCCAATATTAAATTAGAGTTTACCAATCATTATGAAGATTTCAAATAAAATGCCTCCAAAAACTGAAATAGAACTTGATGAATATCATAGACTTTTGGCTGAACTTGAACAAACACGCCAAAAACTTGAGTTTACAGAATCTAAACTTTTAGAAGCACAAGAAAAGCTACAAAAAGCACAAGAAGAAGCAAGCACCATTGATGGGCATTTGAGAACTTTATTAAATGTCATACCTTTAGCTCTTCAAGTTTGGTCAGATGACCGTACTATGCTCTATGCAAGCCGAGAGTCTGCCAAGCTTTTTCAATTTGAAAGTACGCAAGACTTTATAGATAGTTTTTTCAGTATTTTTCCAAAAACTCAGCCCGACGGTGAAGATTCTTTGGAACTTGTACATAAATATGTGGAAGAATCCTTTCAAAAAGGTTATGTACAAAAAAACTTTTTACATATAAATACAAAAGGTGAAGAAGTTCCGACATTGGTAACTTTTGTACCAAGTCAAAGGCATAATGAAAAGTTGCTTTTTGTATTTTTGCAAGATTTACGCGAACAAAATGAAATCATACGTAAACTCAAAGAATCTCAAGACTATAGCAAAATGATGCTTGATTCCATTCCCATGGGTACCATGATTTGGAATGAAAACTTCATCCCCGTTGATTGCAATAAAGCCATGGCAAGAGCTTTTGGCTTGGACAGTCGTCAAGAATTTTTAGAAAATTTAAACAGACTTTATCCTGAATATCAACCGGAAGGCATTTCCTCTCTTGAGAAAATGAAGATTCATTTATACAAAGCCTTGACAGAAGGATATGCCAGCAATGCTTGGATGGGGCTTTCCATGGACGGCAAAGAAGTTCCCACAGAAGCAACAGCCGTTCGCACAAGGTATAACGAACAAAATTTCATTGTGGTCTTTTATAAAGATTTACGAGAAGTTGAAAAAAATATTCGTAAAGCACAAGCCGCCGAAAAAAGAACTCAGGCTATACTCAATGGTGTACCCCTTGGCATCAATATGCTCACGGCAAATATCGAAATACTTGATTGCAATGACGAGGCTGTACGTATGTCCGGCTTTGGCGACAAAGGAGAATATCTCGCAAAAATAATGCAGTGCTTTCCTGCTCAACAACCTTGCGGCAAAGAATCCGGACTTTTCCTGCAAGAAAAATTTGCTGAGGTGGCGGAGAAGGGACACAGTCGTTTTGAGCTTGCCACCTTTGGCTCTGAAAATAACGATATACCCACAGACGTTACACTTGTGCGTTCTTTTATTGAAAATGAAGATACCTACATCGCCTATGTCTCAGACTTGCGCGAAACAAAGGCCATGCTGAGAGAAATTGAATTGGCAAAAAATGCTGCCGAAAAAAATGCCATGGCAAAAAGTGAATTTTTAGCCAATATGAGTCATGAAATTCGCACGCCCATGAATGGTATTTTGGGACTTTTGCATATTTTATCAGGTACAAAACTTGATTCCATGCAACAAGATTACATGAAAAAAGCATTGTTTTCCACCAATGAACTTTTACGTATTATTAATGATATTTTGGATTTTTCAAAAATTGAAGCCGGCAAACTGGATATGGAAGTCACCCTCTTCACCATACACGATGTCTGCACCGAAATTCAAAATCTTTTTACCGACACCGTTAAGCAAAAAAATCTTTATTTGCAAATAAATGAAGGAGAAAATGCTACAACGCTCTTACTCGGTGACCCTTTACGCTTAAAACAAGTGCTTATCAACCTTATAGGCAATGCCATTAAATTCACCGCTACCGGCGGCATTACGCTTAACATTGAGTCCTCCATACAAAATGATAATGATGCTTTTTATCGCTTTGCCATAACAGATACGGGCATTGGGCTTACGCAAGAGCAAAGTCTCGGACTTTTTACGGCATTTAGCCAAGCAGACACTTCGGTAACACGCAAATATGGCGGCACCGGTCTTGGTCTTGCCATCTCCAAACGCATAGTGGAACTTATGCAAGGAGAAATTTGGGTGGAAAGTGCTCCGGAACAAGGCTCCACTTTTTATTTTACGGCATATTTTAGCATTTCAGATGCCACACTTGAATCTGCGCCTTTACAAATTACAGAAGTACAGCACATTGAGAACAAACAGCCAAACGCACATCTTCTTTTGGTTGAGGATAATCAAATCAATCAAATTATTGCCGAAGAGCTTTTAAAGCAAGTCGGTTATACCTTGGATATTGCCAATAATGGGCAAGAAGCTCTTGATATGCTTGAGACAAAACATTATGACCTTGTCTTCATGGATATTCAAATGCCCATTATGGATGGTTTAACTGCCACCCAAAAAATTCGTGAAAATCCGAAATTTACCAAGCTACCCATCATTGCCATGTCGGCACATGCCATGACCGGTGATAAGGAAAAAAGTTTGAAAACTGGCATGAATGATCATATTACCAAGCCCATCTCCCCAGATGTTTTATATAATACACTTACTTACTGGTTAAACAACAGATAATTTTATAAAATAATTTTTTCGCCTCTCCAAAAAATTTGTAATATGAAATCATACCATGTGATTGTTGCTTGACAAAAGTAAAAATTTTGTGCATTAGCTCTAGACCTTGGGAGTATTGCGCAAAGGCAAGTATCTTAAAATTGCTGTACGCAAAATAAATAGACCTAAGGGGAGGTTGTAATGATTACACGTTTTGGAACTGCAAGTGAAATGGTTGTACAAAGTGTTGAAGAAAATAACGCCACTTTTCTCATGGCCATAGACCAAAAAGGCTTATATCTTACTACAGATAGATATGTAGATAAAAATTTATCTGACCCCAACAGGAACAGTAATCGTGCGCTCATGGAAGAAAGAATTACTGCCCTTGGCTTTGATTATAAGGCTTTTTATGAAGAAAATAAGCACCTTGTTAAAGATCTACCCAAGAGTGCCACTGTTAAGGTTAACCCGCTCAAAGCTTCTAAGCGTAGCATGAAAAAGTAGTTTTTTACAAAGTTAGCCTTAAAAGCCTTTATTTTACGGAATAAAGGCTTTTTTACTTATTGAATTTAATACATGAGGTGTATTTATGTTAAGATCTGCCTATGAAAAGTTTATTTTAGAATTGGAAGAACGCATAACGAATCCGGTGCGTTCCCAAAATACCGGCGAAAAGCTTTTTGTGGGCGTTGACCTTGGCACAGCCTTTGTGGTGGTGGTAGTACTTGATGCCAATTTAAAGCCTCTTGCTTGCGCTTTGGAGTTTGCGCATGTTGTACGTGACGGTGTGGTGGTTGACTATGCCGGAGCCACCGACATTGTGCGCAAATTGGTAAAAGAAGTGGAAGAAAAAGTGGGTCGCAAGCTTGAATGCGCTGCCATTGCCGTACCCCCCGGGACAAATCCAAATACTTGCAAAACACATAACTATGTGGTGGAAGGGGCGGGGTTAACAGTAACCGGTATTTTGGACGAACCAACCGCTGCCAATGCCGTATTGCAAATTTCTGACGGTGTTATTGTGGATATTGGCGGTGGTACCACCGGACTCTCCATTTTTAAAGACGGCAATGTTATTTATACTGCCGATGAAGCCACGGGAGGCACACACGTTTCTCTTGTTCTTTCAGGTCATTATAAAATTCCATTTGCCGAGGCTGAAAAATTAAAGCGAAATGAAAAAAAACATGCCGAAATATTACCCATTGTTCGTCCGGTAATTGAAAAAATGGCATCCATTGTAAAAAAACATATTGATCCCTATGCTGTAAATGATATTTATCTTGTGGGTGGCACTTGTTGCCTTACGGGAATGGAAACCATTGTTGCCAATGTTACAGGTAAAAATGTTATAAAGCCTCGAAATCCCATGCTAATAACCCCACTTGGTATTGCTATGAATTGCTATGCATAGCTTAAATTTTTTCTGGGGGAGGGATCTTTTTGAAAAAAGCTCACCTCCCCCAGAAATTTTAACAAATTAGAATGACCTGACAACTATACACGTGATTCCGATTGTGTTAATAGTTCTCATTAAGATATAAAGTTCTCTGAGTG
>CAYJHV010000063.1:0-7431 GCA_964369825.1 uncultured Desulfovibrionaceae bacterium
GTGAAGATGCCAATGCAAAAGGTCCGGAGGGCAAATCAGCTTTGTATTATGCTTTGATAAATCCACACGCCGGAATTGTTGATTTGTTAAAAAGTTATGGAGCTAAATGAAACTTATTAAAATAATTTTATAAAGCTCTTCATCAATTAAATTGTGAAAAGGCTTAAATCTCCCCCCGGCACAAAGTGCTAGGAGGAGTTGATTCAGAAACAAATATATAAATCAGCGTTTTATCAGCGCATAAGGCCTACTGCCATCGGCATGATACAGCACCACGCGCATACGTGTATTAGTGTCGGCAAGCGCACCGTTATCTTGTAAAATCACTTCCATAACAAGAGGTTCTTGCACATCAATGTTGAATACTGCGTCAGCGGCATTGATGATTTTACCGTCGATGCGTACCATAAGCAGACCCGGCGTAGTAATTGTTGCTCCCTTGGTTTTCCAGCTTCCGGCTTTACCGCCCATATTCTGTACCAAGACCGCAATGACAGGCGAAGTACCGGCAGCAAGCACTTGTATTACATTGTCCGCTTTTCCGTCAGGACCAAAGGAAGTTGCGCCCATAAGATCTTGCTCTGTGCTTTGCAGCAAAGCCAGCCCCGGACCTTTGTTGCCGGTGGGTACCAATTCCCCATAATCTTTGTCTTTAGCTTTGGAATCCAAGCTTTCTTGGCTTGTTGTGTTCTCCTGAGCTTTGAGCGCATCATCGCTTTTTTGTGTTTGTGTACCTGAGTCGGTGACGGGATCATCGGTATTTTGAGAAGATGCTGTTTCATCATCCTGAGCTTTGAGCGCATCGTCGCTTTTTTGTGTTTGCGTATCTGAGTCGGTGACAGAATCTTCGGTGTTTTTAGGGGTTTGTGTTACGGTATTTTCAGCGTCGACGTGAGTATTGCCGGTACCGACATTGTCGTCGGTACCGGAATGTGTTTCTTGACTAATGGTTAATTTTTTTTTTGAGTTTCCGGAGATGAAGCCACGGAAACCGGAGCATCATCGGAAGCTTTGGCAATGTCTTTTCCTGCTTCGCATTTAATATCATAAGAGATGGTATTTGGATCCATCAAGGATATCATGGCACTTGGATTTGCCGGAATGGGTCTTTTAGTGCTGGCGGTAAGGGTTAACTTACCGGGTTTCTTAATGCAAAGAGTGGCTGCTTCGATGCTTGTGGGCGTAAGCAATGCTTTTTGCGCTTCCAATTGTTGCACTAAATGTGGCATTAAAGAGTTAAGAACTTGTTTTGGTTCTGCGCCTTGCATGGAGCTGAACATTTTTAAGCCACGGGAAGCAAGACCGGCATCTTCGTAGATAACTTGAAGACCGGAGATTTGAGCAGATGCCAAGAAAGATTGGATTTTATTTTGATCCGGAGGTATAGAAATAACATCGGATATTTTCACCGTGGGCATAATAAAATCAAGCTTTGTATCAATGTTGGCGGTATCCTTGACCTTGGCAGAATATTCCAAGGTGCTTGCGGAACCGTCTGTGGCCATATTTACTTTTAAATTGCTGATAAGCATAAATAAATCTGAATTGAGTAATGCCTTTGCCATATTTACATCATTGGGAGGCATAAATTGTGCCATATCCAAGGTAAGACCGGGTACGTCCACACCCAAGGAGGCATGGCTTGCACTGTTGTAATCATATTTCAAGAGTGCTTTTAAGCCGTCAAGTTTGAGTACGGAACGTGGAGTATTTGGCATTTGCACGTCAAGAGCGTCGCTTTCGATGCTAAATTCTGCAAATTTGCCTTGTAAAAAGAAAGCGGTGATTTTTTCCTCATTGGCCGGGTCAGAAAAAAGTTCTGTAAGATTGGCTTTGGGGAAAAGAAATTTACCCTCAACTTTTACGGCAGGACCGTCGTTGGCATCAATGGCATAAAAAGTAACATTGCTCAAATCTCCATCGGATTTAAAGGTAGTTTGCAAAGCTAAATCAAGGGTGGGATTTGCAGTTTTAAACAATGGAATTAAAACACTTTCTTCAATGCCCATGGCTTTATAGTCAAGCTTTGAACCATTGAAAAGTAAGGAAAAATCAAATTTTGCATTGGTTTTCGTGTCCACGTTTATATCAAACAGAACTTCTTCGAAGCTGACAGGCTTACTTTTTGTAATATTATTTTCATAGGCAAAATTTTCAATTTTGAGTTTAATAGAGTTGTTGGCAATATTATACTCTTGGTTAAGTTTAGCATACTCTTTGGCTTGTTCGGGACTTAGCTTTTCATTAATGATATTTTCAATGTTATTAATGAGAAAAAAAGTGTATTCGCCGGAGGGTATACCGATGTCCAAAGCGGCTAAAGAACCGACAGTCATCGTTGCGCTGTCATTTGGACCTTCATTCAAGAGAAATTGTATATCAGAAATCTTGAAGCTTTTCATTTTTTCAAGACTGATATCATTTGCCGCCATGTTTTTTGCTGTGACAGTAAGATTACTTTTATCCCCTGTCTTTATTTGCTCCATCTTTATGTTATTGTATACAATGGCGTCCGCTGTGTATCTCATTAAACCGCCGATAACAGTTTTGCGATCAAGACCTTTTTCAAGCAAGTAAATGAGATTCTGCTTATAGTTATTGAGAAGTGTTTGCCCTATGGAAACGGTAAATGCTTCTCCTTTCAGGGTGAAAGCAATGTTCGCATTCACAAGTTCAATTTTCTGAGCTATAAGCGGCAATTGGTCTGGTTTGGCAGTGAAAATGTCTTCATTAACATCGGTTAATATGAGTTCGGCTATTTTAATGCTACTGCCGGGAATAAAAAAATCCTTCGCAGTCAGACCTTTAAGTTTTACCACATCGGCAGTGGAAAAATCCACAGATTCCACCAAGATATTGTTATCTTTTAAGCGTGGTAAAACATTTTCTTCAATTTGCTTTTTTACCGCATCACTCACTGCAAAGGATTCGGCGGTAAAGGCAAAAAATAACAAGAAAAAAAACACAGCAAATTTCTTCATAATTTCTCCCTCAAAATTTAATGGTTAATGTTATGTAGGTTTTGTACAAAAATCAGAATAGATAAAATTCCAAGCTAAGTATGAGCCGGATTATAATAACAAAAATTCTCTCAAAGGTAAAGCCGTCCAAAAGTCATTTTGAGCGAGCTTCCATGTGCTTAAATTACATTCATATTATGAAGTAATAGCTCTTTTCACCAAAGAAATGGGATGCAAACATGGTTTTTGCGTACCATGCTCAATTTGCACTCGACAGGTACCGCATTCGGTACTGCACACACTTACTCCGGATTGTGAAATGGCAGTAAATAATGCATTTCCCACCTGCATGGCTATGTCATATTTTTCCTTTTTAAATCCATAGCTTCCCGAAATACCACAGCAACCGGCATTGGCATTATACACAGCATTACCATATACTTTTTGTAAAAGCTCATAACCCAAAAGACCGCCGCCTTGCGCACGTAAGTGGCAGGGTGAATGGTACATTATGGATATATCATGATTTTTCTTTTTTATGGGCAATAAGCCTGTGTCCATGCATTGCAAAATAAATTCTTGTGCGTCTCGTAATTCCACTTTTCCGTAATCACGTACTATTTCAGGGAAGTAATGCGGAATATCCCCATTGAACATGAGCGAACAGGAAGGGCAGCCGGTGAGCACGGGAATATTTTTTTCCTGCCATTGTAAAAGGGTACGGGCATTTTTGACGGCACTTTGCTTTGCATCTTCCCAAAAACCGTTGGCCACCATAGGTAAGCCGCAACAGCTTATGTTGTCGGGTACTTCAACCTTATAGCCTGCCATATTAAAAGCCCAAACCATATCCAAACCCGTTTGAGGACTGTAAATATCCACGTAGCAACCGGGGAAAAAGACCACAGTGCCCTGTATATTTTTGGCATTTAAATCTTGTTTGAGATGGCGAAATTGTGAGCGAAAAGTTTTGTGGGCAAAGCTGGGTAGAGGAGCTTTTTTGTGTATGCCAAAGACATGTAAAAGTTCTCGACTGAGGGGATTTTTCATGCCAAAATTACGTAAAAATGCCGGAATTAATCCAATATAACCGGCGATGTCGGCTCCATGTGCCTGCATCCAATCCCGTAGGGATCGACCATGTTCGTTGGCATAGGCAGCTCGGGCAAGCATATTGAAGGTGGAAATGGGCACGCCATGCGGACAGGCAATGTCACAATTTTTGCAATTGGAACAATAATGCAAAGATTTTTCTTCGGGCATACCCATGAGTCGAAAGCGTTGATGCGCAGGACCCACCATGCGAGGTCCCAAAAATTCAGTGGTTACGGAAGCGATGGGACAGCTGGCCACGCAAGTGCTACAGGTTATGCAAGCATCCGGATTTATAGGATTCATATGTACCTCTAAGACTTTGTCTTTGAAATTGCGTCATTGGGAAAATTTATTTTGAGGCTTTGTGTATTCATGGAGCAAACTACCGTGAAACATTGATTAAAAGCTTCATTTTTGCAGAATATATTTGGCAGCCGCAAAAGCAGTGGCAAGAGCAACCCCATTTCCGCTTTTTTCAGCGGCAAAATCGTATACGCCAAGGGTACGACCTGCAAAGTGTACATTGTCTGCCAAAATTTCACCTTGTGTATCAAGTGCTTGCAGGTTTTCATTCACAGTGACCCCTGCTTTGGTGAAGGCATGACTGCCAAAGGCACTGTCTGCTGCCCAATCTTCCACTTTTGCCGGCATGGCAATTTCAATGCCCAAGATGCTTTCATAAGCTTTGCCGGGTTTTGATTGAATACCGCCGCCCAAAATACCGCCGGTGGCTAAAATGAAATTCTTTGCTTCATAGCGATGCGTCACTCCTTCACCATGAGCTATGAGCGCAAGGCAATGTTTGTTTTCAAGCTCGGCCTTGGTGATGGTGGCATTTTCGACAATACGTATTATACCTTGAGCTTGTAATGCTCGTATGGCACGCATAAGCACCCCCAAGAGGCGATATCCTCCCACTCCCGGAGGCAAAGAAATCATTTCTACCAAGGAACAATCACCATTTTCTTGCAATGTTTTTTGCAGTTTTTCCCAAGGGGAAGCCTCAGTGTGGTCATCAAGATGTGTTCCCAAAATAGGCGGAATAAGTATGGCGTCCACATTTTTTGCCAAGGGGAGCAGGGCAGTTTTAAGCCACTCAAAACCTTCTTTGGAATCCACATATCGAGCCACATCAAGGGGGCTGACAGCTCTGTGGGCTGCTCCAAAATGCGAGGGGAGGGCGAAGGTACTGAACTCCACATGTTTCAATGCCGGATATTTTTGTAATTGCTGCACAATGAGTTTTGGGTGGCAATCTCGTATGGCATCAACACTTGCCACCAGCACACGCTTTGCCGCAAAAAGAGCCTTACTGTCACTGGCGGCAGGATAGAAAAAAGTGGGTTTGAGTGTGCCAATGATGGTGGGAACCAAGGTATTTTGCTCACCTTGACAAAGTAAGTGCGCATGGTTTTGCGTACATAGTTCTTGCATAGCTTGAAGGGCATTTTCCACCGCAGTTCGCCCGATGATGCTATAAGGATGCGCTTTTGGTAATTGCTCAAGTGCTTCCAAAGGATTAGGTACCGCTTGTAATGTGTCACCGTCTTGAAGGTATCCCAGTACGTCAATACAGCCACTGGCAATGGATAAGGCACCAAGCCCTGTACCCAACAAAGTAACATTTTTCCCGCCCTTGGCAGCGGTATAAGCGGCCATTAAACCGGCCATACCCATGCCCACCACAAGGACATCTGTTTTATTCTGATTGCTCATGTGCTGCTCCGTCAATGTTCAAGGTGCCCGCATACATGGCACGTCCAAGTTCCAATTCTTTGAGTTGCATACCCCAAAGAGCAGGGCGCAATCCCTTCCAGCGTTCGTTGAGAAATGAGCGCAAATTTTCCGTGGGCTTTAATTTAAGTGGGATATTATTTTCGGTCAAAGTACCAATGGTTCGCAAGGAGCAAAAAATGCCCTGACATGTTCCCATGCCCAAGCGGGTACGCAAACGAATATCGTTGAGGTTATGGGTAGCCTCATCTTGTGCTACATGTAAAACTTCAGCTTTACTCACCATTTCGCATTCACACAGTAAATCATTTTTATCAGATTTATTTTCTGCTATTTTTTCCATAACTTCGGTAAAAGCATGACCCAAACGATCTTCCACAAGATGCACATCCTGCCCCGGGAAGAAATGCTTGGCTTTTTCACGTGTTTCCGTATCAACTTCCGGCATAAGCGGCTCTGTATTTGTACGACAGCTTGCCTTGACATTCAAATGTTGACAGACCACATCGGACATTTTTTCTGCCATAAGTCTGTACGTGGTAAGTTTTCCGCCAAAAATACTTCCAAGCCCCAATAATCCCTCGTCACTGTGATCCACAATGTTAAAGTTACGGCTGGCAGAACGTCCCGAAGCACCGCTTGGAGTATATAAAGGACGTGTACCGGCAAAGGCACGTAAAATACGATAATTTTCTATGTCGGGGAAAAGCGGTTTTCCAATTTCCAAAAGGCGCAAAACTTCTTCGCTGGTGGGACGAGTGTCGCCGGGACTTTTGGCAGGGCTTGAAGTGGTGCCCAAAATGGTGACCGATCCATGCGGTACAAAAATATCTCCGTCGGAACTTTTGTGTAAACGATTGATAACACGAGAAGTAAAGCGGTAGTTAAAAACAATAAGCGTGCCTCTGTCCGGAGAAACGGGCACGTCAAGACCTGCCATATGCGCTATTTCTCCACACCATGAACCGGCGGCATTGACAATATATTGGCAAGCTACGAAAAAAGTTTCTTTATTTAGTTCATTGAGTACATGCACACCTTGCACTTTACCATTTGCTGTCTCAATGGCGGTCACACGATGATATGTTAAAAAATCGCTGCCATAACGCTTTCCGGCGGCCGCATTGTGCCACACCAAACGAAAACCGTCTATGCAGGAATCCGGTACTCTGTAAACACTTTTGATATCCGGGGCTAAATTTGGCTCCAAAAGCCTTGCTTCTTGAACGTCCAAGGGGATGGCTTCAATACCGGCATGAGCGCAAGCCTCTGCCCAAGGTGCTTCAAAACTTTCAGGGTCTTCCGGGGTTTGTACAAAAAAACCTTCTGTTTCTTCCACACATTGCCGGCATAATTTACGCAAAAGGAGATTTTCTTCAATGCACTCACGGGCAGATTCAAGATCTCCCATGACATAGCGTGCTCCACTGTGTAGCAGTCCGTGAAAACGGGAAGAAGTGCCATGCGCCAGTCCTCCTTGCTCTAAAAGCAAGCATTTAACGCCTCGCATACTCAAATCTCTGAGTATACCGACACCTGTGGCGCCACCTCCAATGATGACAACTTGATATTCTTTCATAATTTTCTCACATGGATACATTCGGTCTTTGCATATATAAGTCTTATATATGAATTGTCAAAT
>CAYJHV010000064.1:0-6070 GCA_964369825.1 uncultured Desulfovibrionaceae bacterium
AAGAAAATCCTGCCATGGGCATGCGTGCCATACGTATTTGCCTTACCAGACCGGAAGTTTTTAAAACGCAACTCAGAGCCATTTACCGTGCCGCCTGCCATGGAAATATTTATTTGATGCTTCCCATGATTATTTCCGTGGATGAGGTTCGCCGCTCCAAGGCTATTATCGAAGAAATTAAGGCCGAACTGACTGCCGAAAATATACCCTTCAAAGGCGATATTCCCGTTGGTATCATGATTGAAACACCGGCAGCTGTTATGGTCAGTGACTTGCTTGCCAAAGAAGTGGATTTTTTCAGCATGGGAACCAATGACCTAACCCAATATGCTTTGGCGGTGGACAGGCAAAACGAAAGTATTGCTGATTTTTGTGATACACATCACGAAGCCATTTTGCGTATGATTGAAATGGTTTGCAAAAATGCGCATGATAATGGCATTTGGGCAGGCATTTGCGGAGAGTTGGCTTACGACATGAAACTTACCGAATTTTTTAATAAAATCGGACTTGACGAATTGTCGGTGACACCATCAGCCATTTTATCATTGCGAGAAAAAATTGCTCAAAGTTAAGAATACACAGATCATTCTAAATTAAAATTTTTTCTGGGGGAGGGAACTTTTTGAAAAAGGTCTCCTCCCCCAGAAAAAAATCACTGAACAAACATTCACTTTACAAAATCACATTTACCAATCAAGGGTACCTTTAAAAGCTGTGACAAGTTCTGAGATCGGTTCGGTGCACAGCACAGAATTGCCGCTCATGATGTTTAATGTTTTGTCGTCGGTAACTTGCCCTATTCTTCCCACAATCTTTCCTCTGAACATGGATTCAAAAAGTGCTGACTTTTCAGCCGGTACCGATGCCAACAAGCGGCTTGCCGACTCGCTGTACAGCAATTCTGTTTTGTTCATAGCCTCCAAAGTGGGTACGGCATCAAGGTCGATTTTTGCGCCAAGACGTCCGCCGATGCACATTTCAGCCAATGCCACCGCCAGACCGCCATCAGACAAATCATGACAAGCGGAGACCATGCGCTCATAAATGGCACGGTGCAACATTCTATACATGGGAAGCGCACTTTGTACATGCACATGCGGTACAGTGTTGCAAGCCAGTTTCAATTCACTTGCCGCCTCTGAACCTGCCATTTCTCGCCACGTACCGCCAAGTAAGTATATAATATCGCCTTCTTTTTTGAAATCTGACGTTTGGGTACGTAAAACATTTTCAATAACTCCAAGCACGGTGAAGAGTACCGTAGGTGGAATGGAAATGCGCTCTCCGCCTCCGGTATAGTCATTTTTCATGGAATCTTTACCGGATACGCAAGGTACGCCGTAGGCATAGGCAAAATGCTCAAGGGCTTTGCAAGCTCGCACCAATTGCGCAAGTTTATAATCACCGTCGGGATTTTTTTCCGATTGCACGGGATCGCACCAACAAAAATTATCAAGTCCTGCCAATCTGTCGGGGTCTGCACCCACTGCCACGGCATTGCGAATGGCCTCGTCCATAGCATTGGCCATCATCCAATATGTATCGTAATCGCTGAATTTTGGGCAAATACCATGTGCAATGACCAAACCGGCATCGGATTCCAGTACCGGACGAATAACGCCGGCATCGGACGGTCCGTCACGCTTAACGCCAACCAAGGGCTTAATGGCAGATCCACCTCGTACTTCATGGTCATATTGGCGAATAATATATTCTTTGGAGCAAATATTCAGACGTCCCAGCATGGTTTTCAAAAAAGTACCGTTATCAACGTCTGCTACTTCTACTCGAGAGTCAGATTTTTCTTGTGCTTCCCAGCGTGCCTGTAATTGTAATTGCGGAACGCCGTCATGCATAAATTCCATGGGGAGGTATGCCACAATTTTTTCGCCATAAAGCACATGGAAATAGCCGGAATCGGTATAATTTCCAAGGGCGGTGGCTTCCACGTCCATTTCGGCGGCAAGACTTAGGAAAGTATCCAAATGCTTGGGATCAACGGCCAAGGTCATGCGTTCTTGAGCTTCGGAAATCAGAATTTCCCACGGACGCAAACCATCATATTTTAATGGGCATTTTGCCAAATCAAGTATGCAACCGCCGGTATCTTCTGCCATTTCTCCCACAGAGGAAGACAGACCGCCGGCTCCGTTATCGGTGATGGAATTATACAAACCAAGATCCCGAGCACGCATGATAAAATCATACATTTTACGCTGGGTAATGGGGTCGCCAATTTGTACTGCGGTTGCCGGTGAGCCTTCGTGTAATTCTTCTGAAGAAAAAGTGGCGCCATGTATGCCGTCTTTACCAATGCGTCCACCCACCATAACAATAATATCACCAACATGAGCTTTCTTTTCATGCCCCGGCTTTCCGGCTACTTCTGTGGGAATAATGCCTACGGTACCGCAATAAACCAAGGGTTTTCCCAAAAATCTTTCATCAAAAACAAGGGAACCGTTCACGGTGGGAATGCCGGACTTATTACCGCCATGCTCTACACCTTCACGAACACCTTCAAGCACACGGCGTGGATGTAAAAGCCGAGGAGGCAAAGTTTCCTTGTGGAAAGGTGAAGCAAAACAAAAAACATCTGTATTGCAGACCAGTTCCGCCCCCATTCCGGTTCCCATGGGATCACGGTTAACGCCTACGATACCGGTAAGTGCACCACCATAAGGATCGAGAGCCGAAGGGCTATTGTGTGTTTCCACTTTAATGCAGGCATCATAGGCTCCGATAAAGGAAACAACGCCGGCATTATCTTTGAAAACGGATTTACAAAAATCGTATTTTCCAAGACGTTTGCGTATATTTGCCGTCACTTCACGTATGCAGCTTTTGTAGAGATTATTCACCTCTTCACGACTATTTGTTTGGGTATTATTATAGCTGATGCGAGAGGCCAAAATTTTATGCTTGCAATGCTCCGACCATGTTTGTGCCAGCACTTCAAGTTCGGCATCGGTGGGATTAAGTGGTAAGCCAAGGCTTTTGCGTTCTGCCTGCACATGTTCCTGCAAGAAATATTCTTTGATGGTTTGCATTTCGAGAAGATTAAGCGCAAGAGTGTTGTCTCTGCTCACTTGCATAAGCGCAGCCTCATCCATATCCGCAAGGGCAAAAATACCCACAGCGTCGCTGGCAGTGCCGGTAACTTCGGCAGCTTGTGCTGCAAAGCCGGGATTTTCTTGCCATTGAGCTTTGCTTTTTATGCGATAACGCTGGATAAGTTCATTACATAAAAGATTTTTAGCTATATTTTCCACATCTTCTAAAGTCAATTCTGTATCTTCTTGCTGTAAGAAACGATACTGAATAGATGTATACACGCTTATGCTTTCACGGGGAATTTTTAAAACCATGGCGGCTGTATCTCTGGCGGTTCGAGCTTCATTGTCGGTAACGCCGGGACGAAAGCCTACTTCTAAGATAAAATCGGCCATAAATGGTTCCATGGGAAACACTTCTGTACCGGCTCCTTGCATGACAAAATCATGCCAAGCTCCTTCTTCCACAAGTTTTTGCACTTGCTCTTCTCCAAGCCCTTCCACGGTGAAAACCTTTATTTGGCGAACGGCTGCAAGGGAAATTTGCAATGCTTTGGCAATGTGATTACAAGTTTTTTTACCAAGGGTGTCTGTAATATGTGGGAGTAAGCCCACTTCTATGCGCTGTAGCATGAATTTCTCCATGAAATTATTTTTGTCGTTGTTGCATGTATGTGGTCATAGCCAGCAAAATTTCTTTTTCTGTTTCGCTTTGTATGTGCGGTGTCAATTGCTCCAAAGCTTTTTGCGCGCGCTCAAGTGCCTTCCCGGCTTTTTGACGGGTTTGAGCGTCAAAACCAAGACGACAGATTTCAGCGCCAATGCGTGCAGCTTGTGTTTCTGTGAAAGCACCGTGGGTAAAGGTAAGATCAAAAACTTTACGCTCTTCGCCCTGTAGATATTCTCGATACAAACGAATGGGTGGAGTAAGTTTACCTTCGCAAATATCACCGCCGCTGGGTTTTCCCGTAAGTTCTTGCGGAGCAAAATCAAGGGCATCATCCACCATTTGATATGCCATACCAAGTTCTTGACCGTAAGAACCCACAAAATCGAGAACTTCACTTGTAGCATTTGCTTGTAAAGCACCCATAAGACACGATGCCTTTAAAAGCCATGCGGTTTTTCCAAGAACGATATTTTCATAAACACTTTCATCTTGCTCTAAGGAGCGTAAATGCTGAATTTCTAAAATTTCACCGGCGGCAGTTTGCTGCGTAGCTTCAGAAAAACATCGACATAATTGCACATTATTAAAATCAGCCACCAGCATATTGGCTGTGGCAAGTATGGCATCTCCTGCTAAAATAGTGGCAGTGGTACCAAAAACTTTATGGGCTGTTATGTGACCTCGTCTGGTATCTGCCCCGTCAAACACATCGTCATGTAATAAGGTGGCAGCGTGAAGCATTTCCATGCTTATGGCAAGGTCATAAATATCATTTTTTTCATAACCCAATAGCCTAGCCATAAGCACAGTCAGAAAAGGGCGCAAACGCTTACCGCCGGCATTGAAAATATGTTCGGCGATGGGACGGGTTACATGTGGCAACTGATTACAGGCTCTTAAAAGTGCATTTTCAATGAAGGGAATTTCTTGTTGTAAACGTTCGTGTAATATGTTCATATATAACCAATATTTTTTTGTTTCGAGCAAATATACATATTTCATCAGTAATATAATTTTTATTATATTAGCTAGTTATAATTAATGGTTCATTTGCCAAGTATTGATGCAGCTATGCTTAGCAACCTGTTAAATGTTCAACAATGCCCTGCATAGCATTAAAAGCCTGTTCAAAATCTCTAAATTCTGCGTCTCGTGTCCCCACAAGATTGGACACGGTACGGATTTCCAAAAGAGGTACCCCATAACGAGCACAAGCCAATGCCATGGAAAATCCTTCCATATTTTCGAGCAAAGGCTCTTTGTGTTCTTTGTAAGGTGCTGAAAGTTTTGCAGCACGGCTGGGACAACACGTAACACCTGCAACTGTTATGGAAGAAGCTACTCCTTGCAAAGGACAATATCTGAGTGTTTCATTAAGATGCAATAATTCGGGCAAATTAATTTGATCCCAAACTATGGTATCCGGCGTTTTCCATTGCGGAAAACCTAAAGCCTTAGCGTCCACATTTTCGCTGTTGGCAAGACCGTATTCAGGGTAAATTTCCTTGGTAATGCGCCAACTGGAAGCCAATGGTGCCTTTTGTAAATCAAAGGAACCGGCAAGCCCGATATTGACAACTAAAGTATTTTTTTTCAATTTGTGCAAAGATCTGCCTATGGTTAAAGAGGCGTTAATGGGACCTACGCCGCTTATGGTTACTCCATGGGTTCTTTCCTTGGTGTCGGTAAAATAAAATATTTCTTGCTCAGCATAATTATGCGGCAAGGGTTCCAAGTAACTCGGTCTTGCTTTATTCCACTCATCACGAGTAGCTAAAGTAAAAAGAATATGCATCATAGCCCCTTATAAAAGTTATAAGTGGGAAAACCTCATACTGTCATGCCTTGCAAGTTAGCACATTATGCGAATCTTTTATTATAATTGCAAGAAAAACATTGCCAAATACACCTTTTGTTCATGGTACCTAATTCGAATTTCAAGCTAAAATCACGTGATGGTAAGTAAATTTCGTACCATTTGTTACAAATGATTAAATGAAAACCTTTTCCTATATATGTTTACCTAAAACGGAATTTTCCATTATAGCATCAAAAAATATTTTTCCGCAATAGTAAAGTTTATAAAAAAATCCTTACAGATTTTACCTTTACATTTCTTAAAAAATATTTCATGATTTATTATGAGCTTTGATACGGAACTTTTTCTTTCAGCCCTTGGTCTTGCTTTTATCCTTGAGTCCTTACCTTGGATCCTGTCTCCGGGCAGTATGCGCAATTTTTTACTTTCCCTTGCGACTTTGCCAAACAGTCAATTGCGTATCATGGGATTTTTTGCCATGGGGCTTGGACTACTTGTCATTTGGCTTTCACGACATTAATTTTA
>CAYJHV010000064.1:6170-7374 GCA_964369825.1 uncultured Desulfovibrionaceae bacterium
TTTTTGCCATGGGGCTTGGACTACTTGTCATTTGGCTTTCACGACATTAATTTTACTTTGGCAAATATTCACTTAGTGTGCTTTTTCCCCCACATGAAGACAAACAATTCCTGAAGTAAGCGGTACGTGCCATGCGCATTGAAAGCCACTTTGGCGCATTTCTTCTTCAAACTCCAAAGCGTTTGGAAATTGTGTTATGGTATCGGCCAAATAACCATATGCTTTGGCATCACCTGAAAAAATTTTACCAATGAAAGGCAATATTTTTTGTAAATAAAAATTATAAAAACCGCCCCAAATTTTATTTTTTCCGGATCCAAATTCTAATATACAAACCCGTCCTCCGGGTACAAGCACCCTTGCCATTTCCTTCAAAGCCTCTTGTCTGGGGAGAATATTGCGAATACCAAAAGCAATGGTTACGCAATCAACACTGTTATCCGGTAAAGGAATTTTTTTTGCATCTGCAGCAATGGGAATAATTTGTTGTAAACTATTTCCCTTGAGTTTAGAGCGTCCTTTCATGAGCATAGGCGGGCAAAAATCCAATGCCGGAATAATGGCTTTGGGGTGTTGCTTTAAAATTGTGAGTGATACGTCTAAAGTTCCTGCTGCCAAATCCAGCACCTTACCGGTGGATTTCAGGCGAACTTCTTGCACAAGGCGACGACGCCACAGCCTGTCAAGACCGCATGAGAGAACTGTATTGAGAATATCATACCAAGAAACAATACTTCCAAACATGGAAGAAACTGCTTTTTCATGAGTTTTTTTTTGAGAATCACTAAAACTTTGTTCTGTTGATGTACTTTGCTCGGTGTGCAAAATTTCTTTTTGTTGCGACTTAGTCATACATTTTAGTCTTTAAGTGAATTTTCAGTTATGGTCTTGAGCACTACCTGATAGATGGCAGGAAACGTTTCTCCAAAATTATTTGGTGAAATGGTACGTGTTTCAATGAACTTTGCCACAAGTTCTTTCGTTACTTGCAAAGCTTCTTTCTGTAATTTTTCCATATATTACTCATTATATATAACATTTCGCTTGAGATGCGCTATGTCAAGCTTTTAAAGGCAAGTTTTGCTTCGACGTTAAAGGTACAAATAGATTGCACTTATGTATCAGCGGCGGTCGCCTGTTTCGCAGTTTCCATAGCAATTTCAAGTAAAATTACTATAACACACAATAAAAAACCCGCCCTTAG
>CAYJHV010000065.1:0-7341 GCA_964369825.1 uncultured Desulfovibrionaceae bacterium
GCGCCGAAGGCGTTTGCGTTAGCGAGCTTGCAAGCTTTACGCAAATCGAGAGCAGCGCGGGGGGCTGGGGGAGGAGACCTTTTTTCAAAAAGGTTCCTCCCCCAGAAAAACTATAAATTATAATGACCTGCCCTCAAGTAAAAAATTATTCGTTGACACCGAGAGCCAGCGGTAAAACTTCATCAATATGCGATACGGGATGTACTTTAATCTTACTTAAAAGATCTTTGGGCACATCTTCCAAGTCCTTAACATTTTGCTTAGGAATAATCACATCTTGCAAATCTCTTGCTACGGCAGCGAGGATTTTTTCCTTGATACCGCCTACGGGCAGTACTCGTCCACGCAAAGTGATTTCTCCTGTCATGCACAAGGCAGCGTCTACAGGTTTTTGTGTTAAGGCAGAAATAAGCGCAGTACACAGGGTGATGCCTGCCGAGGGTCCATCCTTGGGTGTGGCACCTGCCGGTACGTGTACGTGTATGTCTTGACGGCGAGAAAAGTCAGGGTCAATGCCTAAGACTTCTGCTTTATTGCGAATGTAGGAGAGTGCTGCTTGAGCACTTTCTTTCATCACATCGCCAAGCTGTCCGGTAAGCATCAGACCGCCTTTGCCTTTCATGAGGCTTACTTCCACATGCAGCACTTCGCCGCCGAAGGGAGTCCATGCAAGCCCAAGGGCAGATCCCGGAGGCAATTGCTTTTCTTTGTCATCTTCCACAAAGCGAGGTACTCCCAGTAATTTGGGAATTTGTCCTGTGGTTACTTTAAAGTTCCCTTCTTTGCCTTCAGCTCTTTTCCTTGCCAATTTACGACAAATGGCACCAAGCTCACGTTCAAGATTGCGCAGTCCGGCTTCTCTTGTGTACTCTTTGATTACACGTTCGATGGCAGAGTCGGCAACACTGACCTCTTCCGGCTTAAGACCGTGATCTTTTACCATTTTTGGCAAAAGGTGAATATTGGCAATGGCCAATTTTTCATGGACGGTATAACCCGGTAAGGTAATAATTTCCATACGGTCACGCAAAGCCGGCGGAATGGTATCAAGGGTATTGGCCGTACATAAAAACATTATCTTTGAGAGATCAAAAGGTACGTTAAGGTAGTGATCGCTGAAAGAATAGTTTTGTTCGGGGTCAAGCACTTCCAAAAGAGCAGAGGAAGGATCGCCCCTAAAGTCTGTGCCAAGCTTATCCAATTCGTCTAAAACTATCACCGGGTTCTTGGTACCGGCTTGTTTAAGGGATTGAATAATACGACCGGGCATGGCGCCGATATAGGTACGTCTGTGTCCTCGAATTTCTGCTTCATCCCGCATTCCGCCAAGAGAGAGACGCTGAAATTTGCGTCCAAGTGCTTTGGCAATGGAGCGTCCAAGAGAAGTTTTCCCTGTTCCGGGAGGTCCCACAAAGCATAGAATAGGACCTTTGGAATTGGGATTAAGTTTGCGCACGGACAAATACTCAAGAATACGATCTTTAACTTTTTCAAGAGCATAATGATCTTCATCCAAAATTTTTGCCGCATGTTTAATATCAAGGCTGTCTTTACTGGTCTTTTTCCATGGTAATTCCACAAGCCAATCCAAATAGGTGCGCACCACATTGGCTTCGGAGGAATCGGAATGCATGGAAGAAAGACGTCGCCATTGTTTGTCGGCTTCCTTGCGCACATCCTTGGGCATACCTGCCTTTGCTATGGCTTTGCCCAAATCGTCAAGGTCATCTTCTTGGTCACCGTGCGTATCGCCAAGTTCTTGACGAATGGCCTTAAGCTGTTCACGTAAATAATAATCTTTTTGCGCCTTATCCATGCCTTCACGGGCAGAAGATTGAATGCGCGCTTGCATGGTGGCCACTTCCACTTCTTTGTTCAATTGTTCATTGACCAATTGCAAACGTTTAATGGGATCTTGCTCTTCTAAAATAGCTTGCGCATCTTCAATTTTCATACGCAAATTGGCCGCAATAAGGTCTGCCAAGTGCCCGGCATCATCCACACTTTGAAGCATATTCACCACATCTGTACTGGAAATACCACGCAACGAAAGAATTTTTTCGCTTTGTTCGCGGGCAGAGCGCAACATGGCTTCCACTTCCGCCGTTAAAGGAGCGTAATCTTCTTCAATGGGTTCGATGACGGCTTCAATGAAGGGTTCTTCTTGAGTGAAGCTTTTCACACGAGCACGACTAACCCCTTGTACAAGCACCTTAATGCGTCCGTCGGGCATTTTGAGCATACGCATAACATTGACAATGGAGCCAAGGGAGTAGAGATCATCCGGACCCGGATCTTCATTATCTTCTTCTTTTTGGGTACAGACAAAAAGATAGCGATCTCGATCAAGAGTTGCTTCCATGGCTTGTACAGATTTATCCCTTCCTATGAAAAGTGGTAATATCATGTAGTTAAAGACCACAACATCACGCACGGCCAATACGGGCATGACTTCAGGGAAAGGAGATTTATCAATAAATTGTTCGGCATCTTCAGCATCATGCTCAGAATGCTCGTGGCTATCTTCATCCGATGCATCTTGCATACCTTTAAGCGCTTGTTCGCCTTGTTCATCATGAACATGCAAAGAATCGCCATCTTCGGTATCTACTTGATTCCCTAGTTCTATATCTTTATCTTTTTCTGACATAATAATCACTCCTAAAACATCGTAGGGACATTCCCACATGAAGCATCAATACACATGACCAGACAAAATACTACGACATTTCTTTTCTGTAATAATAATATGCTCAATAAAACTAATACCCATAAGGGTGCTGAGCTCTCGTAATTGTTCCGTTATGACAATATCTGCATGTGATGGCTTAATACTGCCACCTGGGTGATTGTGCACCAAAATAAAACCGTGTGCATTGCGCTGTAAAACCTTGCTTACCACATCTCGCGGTGTGATGGCAACGGTACTGATGCTACCTTGCATAAGCTTTTCCCAACCAAGGCAACGCAAACCTGCGTCCAAAAGTGCAATCCAGCATTCTTCGCAACTGACGCCAAGCAATCTTTGTTTTGCCACTTTCACAATGATTTCAGGAGAGGCCAGCACTTCTTTGCTCAGCAACTCAGAAGCTACAGAACGTGCCATGCATTCCCTAAAAACTTGCCACAATGTCCATGAACCAACGCCAAAACCCGGCACTTGTTCCAATTCTTCTTTTCGGGCACAAAGCACGTCACGAAGCGAACCAAATCGTATGAGCAATGCTTTGGCAAGGGGTTTTGTATCCTTGCGTGTAAAAGCATAGCCAAGCAAAAGCTCCAAAAGCTCATAATCTTGAAGATGCGCAGGATCGTGAAGAAAACGAGCTTTGAGGCGTTTGCGATGCCCCACGTGCAAAATATCTGTCTTTATACTTGTCATAAGTAAACAGTATTACGCATTGCGCAAGGGTTAAATTGTAAATTAGGGAATTTTTTTACCACCAAATCAACTCAGAGGGGAAATATCAATACACTATTCGAGCACAAATCTACAATTGAAATCCTATGTTACGTAAACTTTTTGCTACTAAAAATGTAAATATTAGTGGTTTATTAATATTGAGGCTTTTGTGCTGACTTAAAGAGCATAGCAAGTTCAACCACAAGAGACTCAAGGCTTTGTTCTGTACTTTTTTCACCATTTTTTATACTTAATTCAGTATTAAGTATAGCCGCAAAAATCTTACCAATTCCTGCAAAACCTAAACTTCTGGCGTATTGCTCTTTCATTCTGGCAGCACTTGGGTGTAAGTACACATTTTCACCTGCCAGTATTTGCCAAAAAACCTTGGCATCTCGAAAGAGTAAAGCTAAAAACGGGAACAATAAGGCTTCAATATCATGTTGACTGCGATAAATCTCACGCCATGCAGTGGTGAGATTCCCTGCATAGATTTGATTTATAAAAGAAAAAATGTCTGACTCCGGTACGAAAGCTCCGGATACCGTTGATGCAATGGAGTCAGTGACCCTTCCATCCGGTGTAACAAGAATGAGTTTTTCAAGTTCACCGTCTATGGCAGTGGCATCTGCCGGCACAGCAGAACAAAAAGCATTTAGAGCACTTGGTTCAAAGGAAAGTCCCAAAGCCGATGCCTTGCCTTGAATATACTTCCTTATGCCTTGAATATCAAGTCCAAAGTTCTGCCAAATCCAACCTTTTTTTTGAGCAAGTTGAAAAGAATTTTGCTTTGCAATATGCGCCGGTATTTTAGCTTTGCCTTTTTCAAAAGGAACTTCTAAGCAAATAATCAACCAAGTTAAAGGATTATAACCGGAAAGAGCTCCGGATATTTCTGTAAATTGCGCTGCTTGAATACTCTGAGCATTGCGTAAAACAAGGATTTTGGGGGTTGAAAAAAGCCCTTGGAGCATGAGATTTTCCCAAAAAGCTCCCGGTAATTCTTCATCCCCCCAATAAACATGGCGTTGCCACTCTTGCTTTTTACTTTTTGCACCAAGCATTTGCCCCATGGAGTTACCAAGTGCCCCTCCGGCATTTTCGGTATCGGGAGGGAATTTTTTTATTAAATTCTCCACCTGCAACTTTATAAGCCCGGCATCGGGGCAAATGCAAAAATAAAATCCCGGACGTGACATAATTTATTCCAAAATATTCAGGCTAATTGGCAACAATATTGACCAATTTACCGGGTACCACAATGACTTTGCGCACATTGAGCCCGCTTAAATGTTTTTGAATACCGGCATCTTCCAAGGCAGTTTTTTCAAGCTCTTCCTTGGAAACATCTGCTGCAACTTCAAGCTTTCCACGCAATTTTCCATTCACTTGCACCACAATGGTCAGCACATCTTGCGCTGTTGCTTCAGCTTGCCACGTAGGCCATGTCAATGCAGAAAGTTCCTCTTTATGTCCAAGTTCTTGCCACAGTTCTTCGCTCATATGCGGTGTAAAAGGACAAAGCAAGGTTAGCACTGTACCCATGGCAGAAGAAAATACTTTTTGCCCGCCTGCATCACCGCTTAAAGCTTCACGGCTTAAATACATAACATTGACCAATTCCATAATGGCAGAAATGGCTGTGTTAAATTGAAATTTATTCTCAATATCGCCTTGAACTTTTTTTACCGTCAAATGCTCTTTTCGGCGCAAATCCTTTGCTGTTTTCACATCTTTGCTGCTTGCAACATCCTCTGAATCGGCGGTACAAGCCTGCATGGGTAACAAAAATTCTCGGCAATCCATAAAAAGACGCCAAACCCTTTGCAAAAAGCGTGAAGAACCTTCAATACCTGAATCTGACCAGTCAAAATCCCTTTCCGGCGGTGCGGCAAAAAGGCAGAAAAGGCGTACCGTGTCGGCACCATACACATCAATCATGCTGGTAGGATCCACCACATTGCCCTTGGATTTTGACATCTTCACACCGTCTTTGAGTACCATACCTTGAGTAAGCAAATTGGTAAAAGGCTCGTCCAATCCTTCAGGATAAAAACCCAAATCTCTCAATGCCTTGGTATAAAAACGTGAATATAAAAGGTGCAAAATGGCATGTTCCACACCGCCAATATATTGGTCCACAGGCATCCAATATTTAATAATATCTTTATCAAAAGGAGCGTTATCATTGCGAGCGTCGGCATAACGGGCAAAATACCATGAAGATTCCACAAAAGTATCCATGGTATCCGTTTCCCTTCGAGCTTTACCGCCGCACTTTGGACAAGCGCATTCATAAAATGAAGGGGTATCCGGTAAGGGTGAGCGTCCGTCTTCCTTGGTTTTCACATCCAAAGGAAGAATTATGGGGAGATTTTCTTCATTTTCCGGCACCACACCGCAAGCGTCGCAATACACCACCGGAATAGGCGATCCCCAATAACGCTGACGAGAAATATTCCAATCTCTTAAGCGATATTGTACGGTAAACTCTCCAAGCCCTTGAGCTTCAAGCGCCTTTGCCACGGCTTTTTTGCCGTCTTCAAAGAATAATCCGTCAAATTCACCGGAGTTAAACATAACGCCGGCGCCGGTAAATGCATCCGCCATCTCGGCGGCAAGCAATTCCTCCTGTCCTTGCGGCTGAATAACAGGAAGAATTGGAAGAGCATATTTCTTGGCAAATTCAAAATCCCTTTGATCGTGTGCCGGAACGCCCATTACAGCTCCGGTACCATATTCTGCCAAAACAAAATTACCAAGCCAAATGGGAATTTTTTTGCCGGTGAAAGGATGGACACAAAAAGCACCGGTGGCAATGCCCTCTTTTTCAAGATTCTCGCTTTGTCTGTCCAATCTATCCATATTGCGGATTTTCTCAATGAAAGCACGCACGCTAGCTTCATCATCTTGACCTTTTATGAGCGAATCCACCAAGGGATGCTCAGGAGCAAGGGTAATAAAACTTGCGCCAAAAACCGTATCGGGGCGAGTGGTAAAGACATCAATGCCCTTAAATTCCAGATCTTCAACCTCTGCCGCCACTTCCAGCGGAAAAGTGATTTTTGCACCATGCGATTTGCCAATCCAATTGTGCTGCATGGCAACCACACGTTCAGGCCAGCCCTTATGCAATTTATCCAAATCAGTTAAAAGTTCTTCGGCATAGGAAGTAATACGCACAAACCATTGAGTAAGCTCTTTTTGCTCCACCACAGAATCACAACGCCAACACAAACCGTCTTCCACCTGCTCATTGGCAAGCACGGTATGACAGTCCGGGCACCAATTTTGCGGTGCTTTTTTACGGTAAATAAGATCTTTTTCCAACATTTTCAAAAAGAAAAGTTGTTCCCAGCGATAATATTCCGGTACGCAAGTAGCTACTTCCCTGTTCCAATCATATGAATAGCCAAGACGGCGCAATTGGGTACGCATATTCTCAATATTGGAAAATGTCCAAGCGGCGGGGTGGGTGTTGTTCTTAATGGCAGCATTTTCCGCCGGCAAACCCAAAGCGTCCCAACCCATGGGATGCAGCACATTAAAGCCTTGCATACGCTTAAAACGAGCCACCACATCACCGATGGAATAATTGCGCACGTGCCCCATATGAATGTTTCCTGAAGGATAAGGAAGCATTTCAAGGACATAGTATTTGGGTTTTGCAGAGGTATGCTCACAAGCAAAAGTTTGCTCTTTGTCCCAACGCTCTTGCCATTTTATTTCAATATTTGCCGGAGAATATGTTTGCTCTTGCATAAATTAACCTTATTTTATTCCAATTCTTCATTAAAATTACGTTTTGACGTACATCTTAATTTATGATTTGGCTTATAACAAATGAATTTCAAAATTTATAGATTATTAACGACGTTCAAGCTCGCCACTTTCCAAAGCCTTCACCGCCGCATCCAAAATACCCTTCACAAAGGAAC
>CAYJHV010000066.1:0-7306 GCA_964369825.1 uncultured Desulfovibrionaceae bacterium
TACTCTGTGGGTCAAAGCATCCGCTATTTTTGGAGCATTCAAAAAGTTAAATGAATAATTTTAGGGAAGAACCTTTTTTACGATAGATTCTTCCCTAAAAAATTTAATATTTGATTCAAGACCTTGCGCAAGGTCTTTGAAGCGTTGACGGCAGTCTTGATTCAAGGAACTTTAATCAAGTCCCATAACTTTAGCCGCCTTTTTTGTGGCTTTTTTTAACTTATGAATAACGCCGTCTTCCGGAGCATGTTTTTCAAATTCACGTAAAAGCTCTTCTTGCTTTTCGCTGATGCGAGTGGGGGTAAGAATCTTGATTTCCACCAATAAATCACCCCGAGTATTCCGCCCGAGTATGGGCATCCCCTCGCCTTTGATGCGTAAAACCGTTCCGCTTTGAATACCTCGAGGAATTTCTAGGGTAACATCCTCTTGCAAAGAAGGAACTTCTAATCTATAGCCCAAAATGGCCTGAATGAATGTAATTTCTTGTGTGAAAATCAAATCATTGCCTTGACGGCGAAATACCTTATCCTGCTCAACACTTATAACCACATACAAGTCACCGGCAGGTCCACCGTTGGCTCCTTCCTCACCTTCACCACGTATA
This sequence comes from uncultured Desulfovibrionaceae bacterium, assembly GCA_964369825.1. Lineage (GTDB taxonomy): Bacteria > Desulfobacterota > Desulfovibrionia > Desulfovibrionales > Desulfovibrionaceae > CAYJAD01. The sequence continues at coordinate 608 of CAYJHV010000066.1, forward strand.
CGCAATCTAGTTCCGGTATCAACGCCGGCAGGTATACGCACCGAAAGCTCTCGTGTTTCATTCAAAATGCCATTGCCTTTACAGCGAGGACATGGCTTAACGATGATCTGCCCTTCACCTCTACACACCGGACAAGGTGACGATATTTGAAAAAATCCCTGAGCACGGCGAATTTGCCCTGCCCCGTCACAATGTTTACAGGTTTGCGGAGAACTACCGGGAGCTGCGCCACTGCCTTCACAATCTGTGCAAATCACACGTTTTGGCAATTGCAAAACAGCGTCATCGCCCGTTGCAGCTTTTCTGAATGAAACTTTCAAATTATAACGCAAATCAGCACCACGCATGGCTCGATGAACATTGCCACCAAAACCAAAGAGGTCTCCAAAAATATCGCTAAAATGCGAAAATACATCTTCGGCAGAACCAAATCCACCGCCGGCGTGACCGTTTACCCCGGCATGTCCAAAACGATCATAGCGGGCTCTGCGTTCAGCATCACGCAAAACATCATAAGCCTCTGCCGCTTCCTTAAATTTTTGCTCCGCTTCCGCATTATCGGGATTGTGATCTGGGTGATACTGCATGGCAAGCTTACGATAAGATTTCTTTATCTCATCTTCAGAGGCGGTTTTCGATACCGACAAAACTTCATAATAACATCTTTGGGTCATAATGCGCACAACTGGTTAGAATAATTAATTTTTAAACATAAAGATATGTTCACAAAGCTTTCGATTAAGCTTCTTGCTCCACGTGTTCTTGTTCTTGCTCTTGCTCGGGAAATGGAGTATAATAAGTTAGGTCTTCCGGAATAACCTTGCCGGCTGCAATTTCACGCAATGCAGTCACAACTTCTTTGTTACGTGTTTCAACAAGGCTTTCATAACCTTCACGATATTGCTGAATACGTTTAATGGTCATTTGTACCAACAAAAAGCGATTATCAACTCGTTCTTGACAATCTTCAACGGTAATACGTGCCATAAAATTCTCCTAATCTTAATTATAAGGTCAGTTAATATTTTGTCTAGAAGAGCATATAAAAAAAATTATCGAACCTTAGGATAATCTAATTTACATTACTAAAAAAGGCGGCTATTTAGACTTATCTTTGCACATAGCGAAAAAATATCGGCAAAACAAAGTGCAGTAGCAATATATAAAGACCTTGCTCTTGTCAAGCATGATGAGAAGAACTACAAAAGTAATACAGGTAAGTTATGAAAAAAAAATCCCGAAGCTTTGCGCAGCAAACTTGTGTCAAATCCATTGGCAAAGCCATGCAACAAACTCAAATGCTGGTTCCAAAGGCACGTATAGGCGTTGCTGTTTCCGGCGGCGTTGATTCATTTGTGCTGTTAAAATGTTTGCATATACGGCAATCCATAGTACCGTTTCCTTTTGAAATCATTGCCTTACACATTAATCCGGGCTTTGACCCACAAAGCCATGCACAGCTTTTGCCGTGGCTTTTGCAAGCGGGCATTGCCTCACATATTGATGTAACAAACCATGGACCACATGCACATTCGGAAGAAAATACCCGTAAATCTGCTTGTTTTCGCTGTGCTTGGTTGAGAAGAAAAAGGCTTTTTGAACTTTGTGAGCAATATTCTTTGACGCATTTGGCTTTTGGGCATACCGCCGATGATCTTGTGCACACTTTTTTCATGAACTTATGCCAAAATGGCAGAGTTGACGGTATGAGTATGAAGGAAGATTTTTTCAAAGGAAAATTACAAGTCATTCGCCCCATGCTCTTACTTGAAAAAAAATACGTACTACGAGCTGCTCGCCAATGGGAATTACCCATATGGAAAAACCCCTGCCCTTCTGCCGGTAACACAAAACGCTCTGAAATAGAAGAACAAGTTAAAAATCTCTATACTGTATACAAAGACGCAGAGCGCTGTATTTACAATGGTCTGAGTCGCTGGCAATTGGAGAAACATGTGGACAAGCCATTTTAATTTCTTAGTAAAGCCCTCACCATTAAAGGCTTTTCCTTTAAACCCATTGTAAATTTTTGTCATAAGCTTGACAGAAAGCCTAAGCTATTACATACTGTGCTCCTAAAATTCATTTATGAGAGGGAGTATTATGTTTCGTAATTTAATGTTGCTTGTGTTAAGCATTTTTTTACTTGGTAATGTGGGTGAAGCTTTTGCTAAAAAATATACGGTGGCTTCTGACGGTACCTGGCCACCCATGGAGTATTTGGACGATAAAAAACAAATCATTGGATATTCATCCGATTATTTGCGTGCCATTGCCAAAGAAATGGGCGTTGAGTTTGACATTCGCAATGTGGCATGGGACGGTATTTTTGCCGGTGTTGCCGCAGGAAACTACGACATTGTTGCTTCTTCGGTAACTATTACCCCCGAAAGAAAAAAACAATTTTTGTTCAGCGATCCTTATTGCGAAATCCGTCAAGCACTTATTGTTCCGCTCAACTCCGACATCAAAAGCCTTAAAGACCTGAAAGGTAAGACTGTTGGCGGTCAAATTGGTACCACAGGCATTTTTGTTATGCAAAAAGCCGACGTAGGCGCCATTATTCGTGAATATGACGACGTAGGTCTTGCTGCACAAGATATGGCCAACGGTCGCATTGATGCCATTATGGCAGATGGACCCGTTTCAAAGTATTACGCCAACAAACGCCAAGATTTCAGCAATAAATTCAAAGTTGTGTTAGAAACACCCGACGTTGAATATTATGGTTTTACCTTGAAGAAAGGACAAGAAGATCTTGCCAAGATTTTGAACGAAGGCATTAAGCGCGTTAAAGAAAAAGGCATTGAAAAAGAATTAATGATTAAGTGGATGGGTGCCGAATAAATTTTGAATTATAAGCTCAGGGAATCTCGGTACTTTATTTTTACTGAGATTTCCTGAATTTTACAGGAATTATCATGCCGAAAAATAAAGCTGCGCCGGAAGCGACAAGAACAGAAGAAAGCGGAAATATTCGTATTGTTGTTAGTGACGGTGTCAACATTCCTGACCATAAGGAATGGCGTCTGATTAATGCGTGGTCGCTTTCTCTTTTTGGGGCCGTTACAACCTTGCTGTCTCTTTGCTTTATTTGGCCGGATCCATATCTGGACATAGTTGCATTTTTGCCGGACGGCTTGCTGGTCACATTTCAAGTAACCGCACTTTCCATTGCTTTTGCCATACCGCTTGGATTACTTACCGGTCTTGGGCGTATTTCTCAAAACCGCTTAATCAATCTGGTGGCGTCAACCTATGTTGAAATTATTCGCGGCATTCCTTTGCTTGTGCAAATTTTCTATATATATTATGCTTTGGCTAAGTTTCTCAACGTCAGTGGTTTGATGAGTGCGGTCATTGCCATTTCTTTTTGTTATGGTGCCTATATGGGCGAAGTGTTTCGTGCCGGAATTTTGGCCATTCCCAAGGGACAAACGGAAGCCTCACGCTCCTTAGGGTTTAATCGACTGCAAACCATGTTTATGGTTATTTTGCCCCAAGCGTGGCGAACCATATTGCCGCCTGTGGGCAATGAATGCATAGCCATGCTCAAAGATACAGCATTGGTATCCGTTATGGCCATGCCGGATCTTATGCAAAGAGGGCGTTCCTTTGCGGCAAAAACCTATTTGTATTTTGAAACCTACACCGTCATTGCACTTTTTTATCTGATTATCACGCTCCTTTTGTCCAAATGCGTGAGCATCATGGAAGGAAGATTGAACTATTATGACAAACGAAAATAATCAGCCCATTATCAGCATAAAAAATGTGTGGAAGTACTTTGGTGAATTTCCTGCTCTGCAAGATGTAAGCCTTGACGTTCACAGCGGTGAGCGTGTGGTTATTATCGGACCCTCCGGTTCCGGTAAATCTACGTTATTGCGTTCGGTCAATCGCTTGGAAGAAGTGGATCAAGGTACCATAATTGTAGATGACAAAGAAATCACCGGTGATGAACACGATATAAATATTATTCGTCAAAATCTTGGTATGGTTTTTCAGCAGTTTAATTTGTTTCCACACAAAACTGTTTTGCAAAATCTTACCATGGGACCCATCAAACTGAAAAAAATTCCAAAAGCAGAAGCGTCGGAACAGGCTCTTCTTTTGCTCAAAAAAGTGGGCATCAGTGAAAAAGCCAATGTGTTTCCGTCATTATTGTCCGGCGGACAACAACAAAGAGTTGCCATTGCCCGTGCCCTTGCCATGCAACCAAGCATTATGCTCTTTGATGAACCAACTTCCGCCCTTGACCCTGAAATGGTTGGAGAAGTTTTGGATGTTATGGTGAATCTTGCCGAAGAGGGAATGACCATGGTTTGCGTAACCCACGAAATGGGGTTTGCTCGTACCATTGCCGACCGAATCATATTTATGGATCATGGTAAAATAGTTGAAACCGGCTCACCGGATCAAATATTTGCATCGCCTAGGGCTCCACGCCTCAAACAATTTTTAAATCAAATTTTGTAATGGCTACCATTGCTGTTGCCGTCAGCGGCGGCGCAGATTCCTTATATGCCCTTTTACGCTTGCAAGAAGAAGGACATAAAGTTTTGGCTCTACACGGTCTTTTTTTGATGCAAGATCAAGACCTTGTAGCCATTAATGCCTTAGAAAAATTATGTCATGAACGTAAGATTGATTTACATGTTGTGGACTTTCGCCACGTCTTTGATCAAAAAGTCATCAGTCCCTTTTTAAAAGCTTATGCACAAGGGTATACCCCAAATCCTTGTGCGCTATGCAATGCCGGAATAAAATTTGGTGTGCTCATGGACGGTGCTCTTACTCTTGGAGCCGAACTTTTTGCCACCGGACATTATGCCGGTTTAAAACCAAATTTTTCTCCGGAAAATCTTCATGATAGCCCTTTGTGCAAGGCTGAAGATAAGCGCAAAGATCAAAGCTATTTTTTGGCATTGGTTCCTCGTGAACGCTTTAGCCATTGCCTTTTTCCTTTGGCACATACGCAAAAAAATGACAATTTAGCTTATTTACAAGAAAGAAATATTTCTGTGCCCGTTGTCAAAGAAAGCCAAGAAATTTGTTTTGTACCGCCGACGGAAAGTAATGCCTATAGGGATTTTATGCGCATGGAAGCGAAAAAACGTCACATTACATTGGGCAGAAGTGGAAAAATATACGTACAATCGGAAGGTACAGAAAGCCTTGTGCCTGAAAAGCAAGGCGGAAAACATTCCGGACTTTGGCAATATACAGAGGGTCAAAGGCGTGGGCTTGGCGTTGCTTGGAGTGAGCCTTTGTATGTGCGCACCAAGGATAAAAAACGTAATGCCCTTATTCTTTCTCCCAAAAATGAAGCCGTACTTTCTTCCTGTGTGGTTAAACATTTAAATTTTTTGGTACCACCTGAATATTGGCCTTGGCAAAAACTTTTTGTACGCCTTCGTTATCGTCAGATGGAAGCCCCTGCACACATTAATTATAATGACGACAGCCTTCATATTGAATTTCAAAAACCGCAAAGTCTTACAGCTCCCGGTCAAGTGGCTGTTATCTATAACGAACATGGTGATGTGCTTGCCGGTGGCATTATTCACGTTTAAGCATACCTGCACAAAGATTCGATAAATATATCTTTTAAATCTATTTAAGTACATGAAAATTAACAATACTCAACTTTCTTTTCAAGTCGATACCGCTCATGCAGGTCAACGCCTTGACCATGTACTGTCAATCTTATTTCCGCAGCTTTCTTTGCGTGCCAGAAGATCTTTATGGGATAGGTACGACATCTTTGTTAATGGAAAAAAAGCACGATGCGGACATTACGTTAGTTTTAATGATACCGTCAACTTACACCTAAAAAGTATTACAAATACCCATACAGAACATACCCAGATTACTCACCCCATTTTTATAACAAACCATGAAGATTGGCTTTTCTTTAACAAACCCTGTGGATTGCACAGTCAAACAATAACAGGCGGCGCTCCAAGTCTTGAACAATGGCTACATGAACAAAGAGGAGAATATGGAAAGCTTTATTTATGCAACAGATTAGATGCTCAAACCTCAGGAATTGTGGTGGCAGCACGTTCAATGGAAGGGGTAAAAATATGGCAAGAAATGGAAAATCAAGGATTATGTCAAAAGCGCTATATTGCTTTAGTGCAAGGAGTTACCGAACAATGCAGTATACCAAACAAGCTTGATACCCACAAACGTAAGATTACCAAAGTCTTAGACGTTGAAGCTACGCCTTTACGCCACACACATTTTATTCCTTTACGTGAATTGCATATATATGAATATGAGCAGTTATGCGCATATTTTCCACATTTTCCTCAAAATTTATCCACAGAAAACTATAACAGCAAAAATCTTCATTTACTTGGCTGCATCATACATAAAGGAGCACGGCATCAAATACGTGCGCACGCTGCCAAGGCAGGTTTTGCACTTTATAACGATGTTCGTTATGAAGAAAACTGTATTCCTGAAAGCGAGTGTTTTCTCTTGCACCATGGAAGTTTACATATGTGTGAAAAAAAAATACTGTGCTCTTTACCATTTGCGGAAGCACTGAAAGAAAATACTGTGATTCAAAATTTTTTATAGCAATTCCAAGTGGAATTGTTATAAGCGCGTTTTGTAAGGTGTGGGGGTGCCAGACCATTGTAATTTGCAGTTTTTTCTGGGGGAGGGACCTTTTTGAAAAAAGGTCCC
>CAYJHV010000067.1:0-7273 GCA_964369825.1 uncultured Desulfovibrionaceae bacterium
CTGACAGAGCATGTTTTTTTGGCAAGTATCAATGCCCCTGAGCATCTTACCTTGAGCGGTTCGGAACAACATTTAAATGACATTCAAGACTATGCCCAAAAACATCAGATATATTTTCAGTTTTTGCCGTTAAACTATGCTTTTCACAGTGCACACATGGACAGTATTAAAGAAATGTTGTCGAAAAAATTGCACCATTTACAGCCACAAACCACCCATAAAGCCATTTTTGTATCCTCGGTTACGGGTACCGCATTACAAGGCGAAGATTTAAGTACGGATTATTGGTGGAAAAATGTGCGAAACCCTGTTCTTTTTGCTCCTGCCATGGACACATTGCTGGATGCAGGCGTACGCATCTTCGTGGAAATAGGCCCTCATGCCATTTTACAACGCTACATACAGGATTGCGCCCTCAAAAAAGGGGCACATTGTCTTATACTTCCCACACTTTTACGGCACAATGACCAATGGCGACGTATTCTTAAAACCGCCTTGCATGTACGCCTTGCCGCCGCACAACCCGAAGTACAAAATTATTTTCCTTACAGGGGTAAACGTGTCACCCTTCCCAATTATGCATGGGATATGCAAGCTTATACATGGAAAAAAAGCCCTGAATATGCTCCCGAAAAACGCCGCTGCCATCCCCTCTTGGGTTGGTCTTTGGACGGCATAAGCCCAATCTGGGAAAATATTCTTGACCCACATATTTTACCGTGGCTTGCGCATCATACATTGGAAGAAACAATGCTTTTTCCCGCAGCTGCCTTCGTGGAAATGGCACTGGCTGCAGGTAAGGCTATCTTTGATGAAAAACTTTATACTCTTGAATTTTTAGATATAGTAGCTCCTTTAGTTTTCGAAGAAAACCGTGCCATGATTGTGCGCACAAGCTATGAAGACGGTATCCTTAAAATCGTGGCACGTCCACGCATGAGCGACGATCCTTGGGTCTTACATGCCACAGGACGCTTGCGTGCGGAGCAAAATCTTATATTACCAAAAGTTATCAACAAAACTTTCTCCAAAAATCTTCCCCCAAATCTCTTCAAGACTCACCCCAAAACTTATCCCGAGGCTGTACAGACATCTTCACCTCAAAGTATACAGTATACTCCCGAGCAAATTTATCAAACAGCATGTGATTTAGGATTGACATACGGTAAGCACTTCCAAACATTACAAGATTTACATATATATTCGCCACAGCCTCCATATTCTCACTGCTTATATGCACAAATTCATGTGGATGAGCACATCTGGCAAAATTACCGTTTACCCCCTGCCGCACTTGATGCCTGCTTCCATTGCCTCGTAGCTTTCATTCATGAACAACACGAAAACATTTCCCACCATATGGCGTATCTTCCCGTAAAAACAGGCGCAATTGTGCAGGTACAAGAAGTTCCCATAACGCATATGGCAGTATATGTGAAACACATAAGCCCACGCTCCATTGTGATAGATTGCGCCCTTTATGCCAAAGACGCTTCCTTGGTGGCCTATGCTCTGCAGTGCCGTTTACAAGCAACACCTTTGAAACACAAACAATCATCACAACTTAAAATCTGGCACATGCAAGCCCATAACAAAGAACTTATGCGTCATCATGCCATTGCCTTACCAAGCATGGAAGATATTTTAGAGCATTGGCCACGCAAAAATTGCGTCAATTATGGTGAGCAACGCAAAAAATGGTTTCAGCACACCTTGCCTTTATTGGAAATGCTCTGCCTTGCTTATGGTATGGAAAGCCTCGAAGCTTTACAAAAAGAAGATTTTACAGCATTTCAAAAGGCAGTACAACATCCATACGGACATTGGCTTATACATTTATTGGAAAAACAAGAGCTTGCTTTTTTCGCTGAAAATCATTGGCATTTAAAAAATCAAGAAGTGCCGCCTGCTCAAAAACTGTGGCAAGAAATAGCAACCACCGCTCCGGAAGCCATGGGACTTATTTTGCCCATGGGACGCATAGGTTTACATCTCAAAAAAATTTTGGCAAATCCTGCCATTCATGAACAATTTTTCCATGAATGCCGCTTTGGTACCGTAAGTAAAAGTTTACGCATTCATGACCTTAACATGTTTCCCGCAGCACAAACCCTCATAACTTTACTGCAAAATTTCATAGCGCAAACCCCACAAGAACAGGTGGTTCGCATTTTGGAAGTGGGAGCCTTTTCTTGGGGGGTGGCACAAAGCCTCTATAACACCTTTCCCGGCGACAAATTCACCTACACCTTGGCAGCCACAGAAGAGGAAGGAGCACAATACACACAAAATCTGCTTGCCGCCCACGACAATGCGCACGTCTTTTTCCTACAAGAAGATTGGGGCAATGCAAGCGTGCCGGCACAAGCCCCTTTTGATATAATCATTGTGCAACAATGCCTGCACAATCAGCCCCATATATCCTCGGCTTTGGATTATCTCACAAAGCATTTATTAGCCAAGGGACTGTTATTAATCACAGAATGTTATGAGCATTGGTTTAGCAATTTTATGCATGGACTTTTGCCTGCATGGTGGTATCATCAAAATACAGGAGCTTTACTCAGCCCTACCCAATGGGAAGCCATTTTAACGAAAAAGGGTTTTATACATGTCGCTCATAAAAATGATCAATATGCCGAAGATTTACAAGCCGGAGCCTATATTCTTTTGGCACAAAAGCCGTGGGAAAGCGTACCGGAGCAAATTCCACCACAAATTCGGGAAATATCGGGCGTTCTGCTTTTGGGCGATGATTTTGCAGCTCCCCTACTCAATCCCTTGTATAAAGAATTACAAGCGCAAAATATACCTACAAAACAATACTTCAATCATGATAGCGCCTCTTACTTAGCAAAAATAGAAGATTTTTTGAAAAATATCCCTTCTGCCTCAGGTACGGAAAAATCCACCGCAAGCATCATTTTTTCGCAGGGAAATACGCAAGATATTGCTTATGTATCCACTCGTCTTGAGATTTTGCGCCAAGTGCTGTGTTTACTGGCAGAAAAAAGCTCACCGCCGGTGCGCCTCATGGTGCTTACCCAAGGAGCTGTGCTGTGTTCCAAAACAAATAGCTACCATAATCCTGCCTCTGCCGCCCTGTGGGGAATGGGACGCACGGCACACAATGAATTTCCGGAGCTTTCCTTGACTCTGCTCGATATACCGTATGCCGTACCATATGGTGCAGCACATACTCTGCCACATTCAGAGCCGCACAATCTTAAATCCCAAAAGATTTTACAAGAAGTTTTGGGGCAAAAACTTGCGTTAAGACTTTTGCAAGAAATATTATACCCCGATGGTGCCGACGAAATTCTTCTCAGCGAAAACAGTAGGCAAGTGCTGCTGCCGGATGAAGATATGAGCGAACAGCAAAGCCCGGTCACAAAGGAAACTCGCTTTAAGCTTGATATAACACAACCCGGAAAATTGACTCATTTACACTGGGTTGAAGATAGCATCTCAACCTTACAAGCACAATTGCAAGCACAGCAAGTGGAAGTAAAAGTTATGGCCACGGGCTTGAACTTTCGGGATGTAATGTATTCCCTTGCTTTATTGCCCGACGACGCTAACGGTACCAATTATACCGATAACGTTAACGGTATCAATTTCTCCAATAATAATGTGAATCATACCGACAGCGTCGATACCGGCAATTATAATTTCACAAAAAATAGATCTACAAGTCCCGCTTTGGGGTTGGAATTTTCGGGAAAAGTGACTGCCATCGGTCACAATGTGACGCAATTTCAAGTGGGCGATGCGGTGCTTGGTTTTGCTCCCTCCGCTTTTTCAAGTCATATAATAAGCCATGAAGATATGCTCACTCCCATGCCGGAGCATTGGCGTTTTGAAGAGGCCGCCGGTATTCCCACGGTCTTTTTCACTGCCTATTATGCCCTCAAACACTTGGCGCATCTGCAAGCCGGAGAAACAGTGCTCATACATGGCGGTGCCGGCGGTGTGGGACTTGCGGCCATACAAGTGGCAAAATATCTGGGGGCGGAGATTATTGCCACGGCAGGAAGTGCAGAAAAAAGAGAGTTTTTACAACTTTTAGGCATAAAACATGTGTTTGACTCACGCTCTTTGGATTTTTCCGCACATATTCTCAATGCAAGTCAAGGCGTGGACGTTGTACTCAATTCTTTGAGCGGTGAAGCCATGCGCCGCAGCATAGACTTATTGCGTCCCTTTGGACGATTTATAGAGCTTGGAAAAAGAGATTTTATGGAAAATACTTCCGTGCATTTGCATTCATTCAAAGAAAACATAAGCTATTTTGCCTTTGATGCCGCTCACATGCTCTCGGCAAAACCCGGCATAAGCAAAGTCATTTTCCAAGAAATTATGCAACTCTTTGCACAAGGTATTTTTCATGTATTGCCCACACGCATTTTTGAAGCGGCATACATTGCGGATGCATTCAAAACCATGCAACAAGCGCAACATATGGGAAAAATAGTTGTTTCTTTACGAACGAATCCTAAAGTGTGCCATAAAAAAGGCAGTGTATCTTCTTGGAAAAGCTCAAGTCAAGAAACGTGGCTTATAACCGGCGGCTTTGAAGGGCTTGGGCTTGCCACGGCGCAATGGCTGGCAGAACATGGCGTAAAAAGTCTTGTGCTCGTGAGCAGACGCGGTGCAGCAACGCCACAAGCCCACAACATCAAGAAATTTTTTGAAGAACAAAACATACAGCTTCGTATGGAAATATGTGATGTGACAGATAATCATGCCGTAAAAAACTTATGCATTCTTTGCAACAGATGCAACCTCCGCTGAAAGGTATCATACATTCTGCCGCCGTTTATGCCGATGCTTTTTTGCCGCAATTGAATCAAGAAAGCATCGAACAAGTCATTGCACCCAAATTACAAGGTGCGTGGAATTTACATAAAGCCGGCTTGACACTGCCAAAGCATAGCCCTTTGCAGCATTTCGTGCTTTTTTCTTCCATCAGCGCAAGCCTTGGTACCATGGGGCAGGCCAATTATGCAGCTGCCAATGCCGGACTTGAAAGCCTTGCTTTATTGCGTCAAAGCATGGGATTAAAAGCCACATGCATTGCTTGGGGGCCCATAGGCGATGTGGGCTATTTGAGCAAGCATAAAAAAATACAACAAAACCTTGAAAAAAATTTCGGTTTAGAGATTCTTTCATCACAAAAAGCACTACAAACTTTGGAACATTTTCTTTTAAGTGAAAAACCCGTGCGCATTGCAACCAATGTGCATTGGCAAATCTTTAAACATGCCCTACCCCATGTTTCCACACGTTTTACACGAATTTTTCACAAAACCCGAACAACCGCTGCATATGAAAATAATATCCATGCGACAAAGAATATACGCTCACTGCTAAAAAACCTGAATTATGATGACGCTCTGGATATGGTACGAACTATTCTTATGCAAGAATTAGCTCAAGTTCTCTCACTCCACCCACAGAATATGGAGCGAAGTGCCACTTTGCAATCCTTGGGTATGGACTCGCTTATGGCGGTGGAATTGAGCATGGGCTTAGAACAAAGCCTTGGAGTACGTCTTCCCTCCATACTTTTGCAAGATTCCCCCACCATTGAAAAAATAGCAGGGCGCCTTATGGATAAAATCTTTGTTGCCCATGAAAAAAATGCTATTGCAGATGAACAGCTCGACTTACAGGAATTGGCACAAAAGCACGGTGAAATTTTAAGCAATGAACTTTTTGAGGATTGCCATACAGAAAAGCAGCAAATTATAAAAAATACGAAGGGTAAACCATGAGTTTTTCCTCCCTTAAAACTTCAAAGCTGCTCAAACGCATTTTAGAAGCGAAAAAATGCCCGAAGCAAGATGTGGTGAACGAAAAACATATGCAAACCCTTTTGCACACATCAACAGCTAAAGAATATGAGCAATATACCGATTTTTCCCAATTTAATCACTATAAGGAAATAATAACCTTAAAAAATGCGGCCAAAAATTTTCATGTGGAAAATCCCTTTTTTAAGGTACACCAAGGCAATTGCGGCGCACAAAGTTATATTTCCCATGAAAATTACATCAATTTCTCGCATTACAATTATTTAGGTTTATCAGGTCATCCGCAAGTAAATGCCGCTGCCACAAATGCCATAGAAAAATATGGAACTTCGGCAGGTGCCAGCAGACTTGTGGCAGGAGAACGCCCCATTCATCAAGAGTTGGAGCAAGCCTTGGCAAAAATATATAATGCCGAAGCATGTGCTGTTTTTGTCAGTGGCCATGCTACCAATGTTACTGCCATACGCACACTTTTCACTCCTCAAGACCTTATTGTACATGACAATCATTGTCATAATAGCATACAGGAAGGTATACAACTTTCAGGAGCCGCAAGACGTTCTTTTCCTCACAATGATTTGCAGGCTTTGGACACTTTGCTAAGTGAAATACGTAATAAATATCAACGTGTGCTCATTGTGGCGGAGGGTTTATACAGCATGGATGGCGATATATTGAATTTATCGAAACTTATTACAATCAAAAAAAGGCATGGGGCTTTTTTAATGGTGGACGAAGCTCACGCTCTTGGCGTATTGGGTAAGCGTGGGTACGGCATTGCCGAGCATTGTAATGTTGATCCCCAAGATGTGGATATTTGGATGGGTACCCTCAGCAAAACTTTAGCCACCTGCGGAGGATACATTGCAGGCTCTCAAGTCCTCATTGATATTTTAAAACATTATGCGCCGGGATTTGTGTATAGCGTGGGGATTTCTCCACCATTAGCAGCGGCGTCCTTGGCAGCTTTGCACATTATGCAAGCCGAACCGCAGCGAGTACGACTTTTACAAGAAAATAGCACATATTTTTTGAAATTAGCTCAAGAATATGGTTTTGATACCGGTTTATCCCAAGGTTTTGCCATAACTGTACTTATATGTGGCAGTTCACGTAAAACTGTAAATATTTCCAATGCATTATTTAAGCAAAATATCAATGTGCAACCCATCATTTATCCTGCCGTGGAAGAAAAAGCTTCTCGTTTACGTTTTTTCATTTCCGCACTTACAACTCAAGAAGATATGGAAATCACACTCAAAACGTTACATAATATAGCTGTTGCCTTGACTTAGCCCTATGGGCTGAGCTGGTAAAAACAAAGGATGAGGTAATGACCTATTAAGGCAAAAACCACATAATATAAAGTCTTGGATATACTTTTTTATAAACTACAATTATTAAAGCAATTTTTTATTTGCGAAGCAAATAAAAAATTGCGCGTGAAAGTTTTTTGG
>CAYJHV010000068.1:0-7249 GCA_964369825.1 uncultured Desulfovibrionaceae bacterium
TCCAAGATTTAACTGTGCGGTTGCATTTCCCTGTTTAGCTGCCTGCTCATACCATAGTACCGCTTGTTTAATATTTTGTTGTAATCCAAGACCATTTTCATAAAAAATAGCCAAACTACTTTGAGCAATAGCTAGTCCTTGATTTGCAGCCTTTTCATACCAAAAAGCCGCTTTTTTAAAATCTTGAGGCACTCCTTTCCCTTTTTCATAGAGACCTCCTAAGTTATACTGACCGGGAGCATGACCTATTTCAGCAGATTTCGTATACAATTCTAAAGCTTTTTTTAAATCTTGAGGAACAGTTTTACCGTTTTCGTAAATATCCCCCAAGTATGATTGAGCGCGAGGATCGCCTTGCTCAGCAGCTTTTGTTAACCATTCCATACCTTTTTTAACATCTCTGTCTACACCGCTACCCCTAAAATAATAAAGTGCAACATTTAATTCTGCCACGCTTAGACCCTGCTCGGCAGCTTTAAGGTACCAAGAAAATGCTTTTTTTAAATCTTGCTTTACACCCTGTCCATCACCATAAATAACTCCCAGTGAATTTTGAGCGGTGGAATGTCCTTCTTTTGCGGCTTTTTCAAGCCAATATATGGCTTGTTTATAATCTTTAGCAACACCTTCGCCATTTTCATACATTTTTCCGATAATAAATTGTGACCTGATTTCACCTTGTTCGGCTGCTTTTTTAAACCAAAATGCCGCTTGCTTCAAATCTTTTGCAATGCCATCCCCCACGGCATAGTGACGAGCTAAGTTCAGTTGAGCCAAAATATTGCCCTGTTTAGCAGCTTTTTTAAACAATTCAACAGCTTGTTTTGGGTTTTTTTCAACCCCCTTACCTTCTGAATAAAGAATTGCAAGGTAATTTTGCGCTGAACCATGTCCTTGTTCTGCTGCCTTGGTGAACCATTTTGCAGCTTGTTTAAAATCTTTTTTGCCAATGATTCCATTTTCAAAAAATTCACCTAATTTATGTTGAGCATCAACGAAATCTTGTTCTGCAGCTTTTGTAAACCACTGAATGGCAAGCTTTAAATCTTTTGTAACTCCACGTCCATGTTCATAAGCGGTACCAAGGTTAAATTGAGCCGCAGGATTGCCTTGTTTTGCGGATTTTTTGTAAAATTCAAAGGCTTTTGATAAATCTCTTGTAACGCCAAAACCATTATTATACATCACACCAAGATAATTATGCGCCATGGTAAAACCTTGCTCTGAGGCTTTTTGAAACCATTTAAACGCTTCTTTATAGTCTTTCTCTGTTTTATGTCCATGATAATAAATAGTTGCTAATTTTAAATAAGCACCGGAATGTTCGCTTTTTGCGGCTTTACGGAATAACTTTAAAGCTTTTTTCATATCCACAGGAACACCTTGACCACTTTGATACAAAAGCCCAAGGCTAAACATTACCGTAGGATCATCGCTTTCTTTAGCTAGTTTTATTAAAATTTCAGAAGCTTCTTTGAATTTCTTTTCGTTTTCAAGCCCCAAAGCTTTATTTAACAAAGTTTTATGCTCAGGATTTTCCTCAGCAAAAGCAAACATGGTTCCCATACTTATAGTTATGAAAACAACAGTAGATAACACTAGAATATATTTTATAATTTCTTGCAAGGCAGGCATAATCGACTTCTACTCCGAGTAAGTGGTAAGTATTTGTTATGTGGTTATTGAAGTTCATCAGCTTTGTTTTTGATGAGAATAAAATTTTTTCATCTCTAATAAGACAAGACGTCAGCATCTAAACGGAAAAGCATACTGCCTTGAAAATATAAATATTTTGTACTTATTAGCTGAAAAAACAAGAGGAAAAAAATATTGTACATATCCTTTTCCTCTCAAAATATAGTATTTATGAAGTATTTTTACTTCATCGAAATATTTGCTTCTTGCAAAACACTGCGTAAGCGTTCCACATTTTCTTTTAGCATAGCAACCATAGGTAAGCGCAATTCATTTTCAATTTTACCCATTAAATGAAGAGCAGTCTTCACCGGAGCAGGATTCGTTTCCATAAACATGACTCGGTTTACAGGCATAAGCTTAAAATGTAACTCTCTTGCCTTTGCTATATCATTTGCTTTCCAAGCAGCCACAAGAGCAGCCATGGTTTTGGGCATAATATTAGAGGTTACTGAAATAACACCGCAACCACCAAGGCTAAGCAAAGGTAATATGGTAAAATCATCACCGGAAAGTACCTGAAAATTCTGAGGAGAGGATTCCAACACATCAGAAACTTGCGTTAAATCTCCCGTTGCCTCTTTTATGCCCACTACGCTTTTACATTCGTGCGCTATCCTTCCCACCGTTGCCGGTAAGAGATTGCAACCTGTACGCCCCGGAACATTATACATGACAAGCGGAATATCCACTGCCAAGGCCACGGTTTTATAGTGTTGATACAAGCCTTCTTGAGTAGGTTTGTTGTAATATGGAGTAATAAGCAAAGCCCCGTCAGCGCCGGCCTCTTTGGCAAAACGAGCAAGATGTATGGACTCTTCTGTATTATTTGAACCGGCACCGGCAAGCACAGGCACTCTTCCCCGTACTTGATCAATGCAAATTTCTATCACTCTTTCATGTTCTTGATGGCTTAAGGTAGCGGATTCTCCTGTGGTTCCACAGGGTACCAATCCATTTATTCCTTCTTCAATTTGCCATTCAATAAACGCACGATACCTTTCCTCGTCAATGGCTCCCTTGTGAAAAGGAGTGACTAAGGCAGTAAATGCTCCTGTAAACTGCATATTATCCTCTCGCAGTAGAATTTTCTAAAAACAATTGCTTTCCCTACTGATTAAGATATTCTTTTAATTCTTTACCGGCACGGAAAAAAGGCAAGCGTTTAGGTTTAACGGTCACACTGTCGCCCGTTTTAGGATTGCGCCCTGTATAACCTTCATACTCTTTCACCTTAAAGGATCCAAAACCACGAATTTCTACTCTTTCACCGGCAAGCAATGACTCTTTCATACAATCAACAAAGGTTGACACAACAAGAACTGCATCTTCCATGGGAAGGTTAGTTTCATCAGCCAGCGCCTTGATAAGTTCACTTTTATTCATGTTCTCTCCAAAAAAAATAGTTTTATTTTCTTCATCTCGTAAGCTACAGGATTACCTTATAAAAGTAAATACCTATTCTTCTAAAATATGTAAAACATTTCTTTTTTCTAAAATATCCAACATACTCAGGCGTAATTTTTGAATTTTTTGCGCCAACGACTCTAAGTCAACACTGGCAGGAGCACCCTTGGAAAGGCTTAAAAAAGGCTTTTGTTTGCGCACTGCCTCCATAAGTTTCGGGTCAAATCGAACAGATCCGATCAAAACCGGTTCAATGCCGAGAAATTTGTGACAGGCCATATACAATTTATTAAAAGTAGCTTTTTCTTCTTTTGGATTTTCCACTTGATTAACTATCACCATAAAATCTCTGATTCCATGATCGGTAAACAAAATTTTCATGAGCGCATAACCATCAGTAAGAGAAGTTGGCTCCGGAGTAATAACCACAATACGTAAAGCTGCCATTACGGCAAAAGCTTGCACCATTTCGGTAATACCTGCACCTAAATCCATAAATACGTAATGATAGTTACTCAAAAGAGGATTTAAGCGTTTAAGCAATAGCTCTCGTTGGTCGGCATCAAGTTCCACAAGTTCAGGCATACCTGAAGCTGCCGGTAAAACATCAAGACCGGTTTCAAGTGTGTGCAAAACTTCTTGCATATCGCAATTACCAAGCAAAGCGTCTTGAACTGTATTTTCAGGAGAAATGCCCAGCAATACATCAAGATTAGCAAGCCCCATATCACAATCCATCAACAGTGTCGGAAAACCCATTTGTTGTAAGGCATAAGCAAGATTGAGGGTGATATTAGTTTTTCCAACGCCGCCTTTACCACTCATAATACAAACGCTCATAGTTGTATTTGACATATCAGACCTCATCACTGTCGCCAAAAAGAAAGCGTTTTTCGTGGCTATGTACCAGTGTTTGCCTGTCTTCATGGGTTTTGCTTGGTTTTTTATAAATACATAGGACTTTTTGCTTATGCTGTGCTTCAAGCAAAGCCATATGTGCGTGTTCCAGAAAATCTTTTAGCGTACCTTCTGTGCCCACATGTGAGGCAATTCCCACATGAAGTTGTAGCCCTTTTCCTTGACAAAAGGTAAGAACATCTTCCACTATAACCTGAGCCTTGAATGCATTTGCTCCGGGTAAAATGAGAGCAAAAATATTTGTATCCAAAACCCCCAAACAGTCACAATCAGCCCCATAAAATTTTATGGCCGCAAATAAAATGCGCGTGACTTCTTCAAGGTCAACTTGCGCATCTCTTACTGCAAATTGAACCAAAGTTACAAAAGTATTGGTACGTTTTGATCGTACAATCTCCTGTTCCAGCTGCTTGAAAAATGAGTTGGTCAAAAGCAAATGCTCCATCATTTGCGGAGAATGTACGGTATCGTCTTCCTCATCGGAAATTACATGCAGTGAAGCCTTTGCAAAATTGCTTTGGGGGTTAAACTCAAGGGCGCACCAACCTTCAGAAAGTGTGCTTTTGCGCACTTCCTCCCAAACATTTTTATCAAGGTTTGACATAAGCTTTGCAATAACAAAAAACGGATTTTTTTGTTTTTCTGTAATTTCATGCCTTGTCACAAGTTCATTTTGTGCAACAGATAACTCTCTGAGCAATTTATCCACAAAGGACTCTTCACTTTGCTCGAGTTCTGAAGACAAAGAAGGATTTTTGCAGTTATTTTTTGTCATGTTGGTGTAAGAGGTAATCACGTTGAAAATTATCAATGCGTCCGTTTAGCACGGCATCCACATCGCCCACTTCCGTATTGCTTCTATGATCTTTCACTAAACGATAAGGATGTAAAGTATAGGTACGAATTTGACTGCCAAAAGCTATACTGTCCTTGTCGGCATAATGCGCTTGACGTTCGGCATCTTGTTTGCGTAAGGCCAAATCGTATAAACGTGCTCGTAAAATCTGTAATGCAGTCTCTTTATTATGATGTTGCGATTTTTCATTTTGACACTGAGCTGTGGTACCGGTTGGTATATGCGTTACCCGTACCGCAGAACTTGTGGTATTCACACTTTGTCCGCCGGGACCGCTGGCACGAAAAGTATCAAAACGCAAATCTGCCTCCTTTAACTCTATATTTATGTCTTGTCCTGCATCGGGAATAACATCCACCGAGGCAAAAGAAGTATGGCGTCGTCCTGACGAATCAAAAGGCGAAATGCGAATCAATCTGTGTATGCCACGTTCGCTCTTGAGTAAACCAAAAGCATTTGCTCCGCTTATGCGCAAGGTAACGCTTTTAATGCCTGCTTCATCTCCGTTTAAAAAATCCAACTCATCCACTTTGTATTTGTGCGCACTTGCCCAACGAGTATACATCCGCAAAAGCATTTCTGCCCAATCTTGTGATTCCGTACCGCCTGCTCCCGGATGTATTTCCAAAATGGCATTGTGTGTATCTTCTTCAGCGCTTAAAAGCATATGCATTTCTGTTTCGTCCAGCAAGTCACTGAGTTCTTGCACCTGCAAAGCAAGAGATTGCAAAGCTTCGTCGGCCTCATGAGATTTTTTTTCTGTAAAGTCACTGGCAAGACTAAACCAATCTTGCATGTCGCTATGACAGGTATCAAGCTGTTTTAAGCGCACAATCTCAGCTTCAAGGCGACTTTTTTCTTGTAAAACGGGCGTTAATGCCACGGGATCGTCCCAAGCATTTGGTTTTGCCAATTGTTCTTCAATTTGTTGCAATCGATTTTCTTGACGGGCAAGGTCAAAGCCTCCCCCAAAGGGAAGCAAATCGTTCTGAAAGTGGTATGCAACGTGTGCGTAATTCTGCTAATTGGAGCATATATTAATTTATCTCTACTTTATGATTGATAATTTATTTTTTTCGTACCAAAGTATGAGCCATGGGATAAAAGCATATCAAAAAAATTACAAGGAAAAAATACGGAACAAATTCATAAATTTTATGAAAAACTGTTTCATTTCCTTCTAATTTTGCAAGCCCCCAAAGTGCCTGCGCCTTAAACTGTGCACCTTGCAAACGAATACGTCCGTGATTATCCACTATGGCTGAAATGCCCGTATTGGTGGAACGCACCAAATATCGTCCTTGCTCCACGGCACGCAAAATAGACAAATCCAGATGTTGTTTGGGAGCAGGTGAATCACCAAACCAGCCGTCATTGCTAATAATCAAAAGTACATTTGCGCCATTTTTGACTCTTTCTTGTGCAAGATAGGGAAAAATCCCTTCATAACAAATGAGTATGCCAAGGGCAAGATCATCAAAAAAAATGGGTTTGAGCTGTGTGCCCGGAGTAAACGTTCCAACACCCTGCAAAAGAGCCTGTAAAAAATTCCACTCTAAAAAACTTGGCACATATTCCCCAAATGGCACCAAGTGAACTTTATCATAATACCCTGCCAAGGTAGCGTCATCTCTTAAAAGGTATGCTCTGTTAAAAGGGCGATTTTGCCCTTGCACATCGACATTTAAAGCCGGTGCTCCCACCAACAAAGGGACTTGAATTTCTCTTACAAAATTAAGCAATCTGCGCCCCAGTTCCGGATGCGCATCAAGATAGAAAGGCATGGAAGTTTCCGGCCAAATGAGCAATGGTTTTAATAGCGCATCTTTTCCCTTCAGTTCCAACAAGGCTTTTTTGCTTAAATTTTCATAAATATCAACTGTGGTTCTTTGATTGTGCTCTTCCCATTTCACATTTTGATCCACATTGCCTTCCACCATGATGACGGAAAAAACATCTTTATCTTTCGTGTTAAGTTCCGTCACCGGATGAGCATTTAAAGACCATGCGCCCCATGATAATATAAGACCAAAACTTAAAATGGCAATACAACCCATGATAAAACGATCTTTTTTTGTATAATTATCCTTAAGAGGATATATACTTTCAACGCTCAATAAGCCAATGGCAACAAATACAGCCGAAAGACCAAAAGCCCCAATAACGGAGGCTCCCTGAATAAGCAAAGGCCATGGGACAAAAGCTGCACTGAGTTCTAACCATGCAAAACCGGTAAAAAGCGTTGCACGTAAAAATTCCAGTCCATACCAAAGACAAGCAAGTGCAACCACCCTTTGCAAAGGCTTATGCGGCATGGCATTGCCTAAATAAAAGCAAAGCAAGGAAAAAATTCCGCCGTACAAGCCCACATAA
>CAYJHV010000069.1:0-7233 GCA_964369825.1 uncultured Desulfovibrionaceae bacterium
CATAATGAAAAGAAAATAAGACAGCTCATGCATAAGGTCAAGCTATAAACAGCTTTTTCACGAAAAAAGTAATCACGTAAATGGTCAATTACTACATAATTTTATTTTATGGCCATTGTATACACACAGTTTTCAATTTGACAATAACATACTTAATTAGTCAGATTTAAAATGGCAATAATTTTTTTATGGCCATTGGATACACACCGTAAGGGTTTTGTGTAATTGTTTTTAAATATAATTTTACTGTTAGAATTTAAGAATTTTCCAAAACGGCAAAGCGGAGTGTGCAGAGCAAAAGGCACAAAAATCAATCGTGCTACTCTCGTTAGAGCAAGTTCATTTGGAATTGCTAAGCACATCTTCATAAATATTCAATAAATAAAATATTTGCAATTGTCTGAAATATAAAAGTAAGTAATGATATTAAGTTGTTTGTGAAGTGTGCTCCTCCGCTTATGAAGACTGCGAATACAGGCGATTGTCGTTGAGGGGTAAGTGCAATTTATTTAGACCTTTAACGTCGAAGCGGAGCGTGTCTTTAAGAACTTAACATTGTAAATGTCAAGCGGAATTGCTATAAAAGCATATCGGCAAGTTTACGATGCGCCGCCGGCATGGCAAAGTTTTCAAGTTCAGCTAATTCCAGCCATTGATAAGCAGTGGCAGCAGTTAAGCTAGGTTCGGGTAATACACTCAAATCGTCGAAGCTTAATGCATAGCAGTGCAAGGTTATACGATATGTTGTGTAACCATGTTTGATGACTGTGTATTTATCAACCACATGCACATCGAAATTCGTTTCTTCTTTGAACTCTCGAACAATGGCGGCTTCGGGCTTTTCGTCCTTTTCAATGCAACCGCCCGGAAATTCCCATAAGCTTCCCCACACCCCACGAGGTAAACGTTTTTGCACAAAAACCTTACCATTATGGTGCAAAACACCTGTTACTACTTGTAAAGAACCTATGGGAGCACGCTTACCGGGCACCGGACGTTCATGCGTTATATTAAGCCGATAACTTTCGCAAAGTTTTTGTACAGGACAGTTTTCACAGAGAGGCTTTTTGCTACAAATAAGTGCGCCAAGTTCCATCATGGCTTCATTAAACGTGCCCATTTGATTTTGCGCCAATACTCCGGAATTTTGCGCAAGTTTATAGGTCAAGGTACGAATGCGAGAAGCCGCCGGTTCTTGCTTCACCGGGCTGTCGATATCATAAAGCCTTGCCATAAGCCTTTCAACATTTGCGTCAATACTTGGAAGTCCAAAATCAAAGGCTATGCTGGCAATGGCGGCGGTGGTATAAGGTCCAATCCCCGGTAGGGCACGAATTTCTGCTACTTCGTCAGGAAAAATACCGTTATATTTTTCTTGTATAATTTTAGCAGCTTTATGTATATTTTTTGCCCGTGAATAATAACCAAGCCCTTCCCATGCTCGTAAAACATCTTCTTCTTTTGCTTCTGCCAAGGCGTTAATGTCAGGAAAATATTGCATAAAACGCAAAAAGTACTGTTTCACCCGCTCCACTTGCGTTTGTTGCAGCATTATTTCACTGATCCAGATTTTATAAGGGTCTTTTTGCCCTCGCCATGGTAGCTCACGAGCATTTTGCGAAAACCACGTAAGGAGAGCGTGTACAATGTGTTTTTGCTTTGTGTTGTCATTCATAGAAATAATAGAAATATGAGAAATAAAAGCCTTCTTAAGTGAAAGAGCATACTTCACAAATGTTGAAAATTTAAACATTATTTATAGAATTCATGCCGCATTAAATATTTTATTTATCGAATATTTGTGAAGATATGCTCGTAGCAAAAGGGATTTACAAAAAATTATTTTGCTTTCGTTTTAAGAAATTCCACTGTTAAATCAGTGATTTTAGATTTCTTATCTTTTTCACAACCGGCTTGCAAGGCTCCGGCATATTCACCCACAAAAGCAGGGTCAAAAACAGAACTGTCCATGGAAGCGGCAATGCCGCCGGCCATCCAAAAAATGAAAGCTTGTGCCACTTCTTCCGGCATAGTTTCTATGGATTCGCAAGTTAAAGTTGTAATGTCAATGGTATTGGCTTTGGCAGGCACAAAGGAAGCAAAGGCAAAAACAGCGCATAACATTAAGACAGAAAAAATCTTTTTCATGTTCATTCTCCGGTTAAAAATTTTGCGAGAAATTTCGCTTAAACGATATTGACTACCTTCATTTAAAAAAGCAAGCCCTTTTCTTGTCACAAAAATAATTTTTTATTTTTTAATAAAATTTTTATTTTCAGACAATTACTGATTTTAGCATCTGAAACGTTTCAGTCTTACACAAAATACTTATACAGGCACAATGCAACTCATAGACAAAGTGTGATTTTTGGCAAAAAAAGTGCGTCGGCACAATAACATCTTGTCCACGGAGTAGGCATGGAAAATCATTTAAGCAATGCATTTTTGTTAGCACATGAATTTACTGAAGAATGGGAAGAAGTTTTACAAAACGGTCTGAATGCTAAAAAAGGAAACAGGTTTGACGCATATCTTGGAATTTCTGAGGCATGGCTTGAGGATGCGCATGAAGAAATAGGTTACGCTTTAAATCGCCCTCAGCGCATTCAGCTTATGCACCGTACATTTTGGAAAAAGCTGTGCTGCGAAAGCCTTCCGCTTCCTTTAGCTGTTTTTTTGTACGATAGCGTAGTTCATATGGGAATTATGCCAAGTATGCACATACTGCAAAATTGTTGTAACATTGTGGGGGAAGCGCATCTTGATGTTTTTAAGGGCTTAAAAGTCAATTATATTAATGATGCAGAAACTATAGCTTTGGCTTGCAACCTTAATGAATGCAATCTTGCCTTTTATACTGCCAGAATGTGCGTGCGCCAAAGGGTGAATTTTTACAAAGACTACATAAGAAAAATGCCAAATTTTCACGGCATACCACATTTAAATAAGCATTTAATACTTTGGAAAGAGCGTTGCCAAGCCTTACTTGAGCATTTGGCCATACTTGAGCGTGAATTTTAATTTAGCTTAGGAGATAGATACATATGCAAAAAAAGCAAACATTCAATAAATCTTCGCTGCAAAAAGCCCTGAAAGATCGCTTGGCTTTACTTACCGGTGGGCTTGGAGAGGCGGAAATGGGCGGTAAAGGTATAGAACTTGTGAAAGAAATGAAAGAGTTGCATACCATGCTGGAAAATATCCTTGGAGAAGAAAAAGCAAGCAAAGCACAAGACAGTAAAAAAGACAGTCAAATGCACATTACTTTTAGCTGGGGAAAATCTGAAGAAGAATAATCTTCATTTCAAAACATATAAGGAGACATAATGCCAAATGCAGTCACAAGGCGCACAGAGAAAAAGCAAAGCAATTTAGCCATTGAACATGTTTTGCCGTATACGCCAAGACCATTGCAATGGGAATTTCACGAAAATCGTACACGTTTTTGTGTTTTGCTCTGCCATAGGCGTTTTGGCAAAACTGTAGCCGCCATCAACGACCTTTTGCGAGAGGCATTACGTACCAAGCGCAGCGATTGGCGTGGAGCCTATATGGCACCCTTTACCACGCAGGCCAAAACCTTGGTTTGGGATTACCTTAAATATTTTGCCGGCAATATTTTACAGGTTCGATTTTTAGAAACAGAATTACGCTGTAATTTTTCCAATGGTGCCAGTATAAGACTTTTTGGTACGGACAATGCCAATGCTTTGCGGGGTATGTATTTGGACGACGTGGTACTTGATGAACCGGCAGACATTCCACGGGAAGTGTGGACACGTATCATTCGCCCCATGCTTTCAGATCGTCAAGGGCGCGCGCTTTTTTGTGGTACCCCCAACGGTGTTGACAATCTTTTACACGATGTATGGGAAGAGGCAGGCAAAGCCGCCATTCCGGGACTTTGGTCACGTTTTAGCTTTAAGGCATCTCAAACAGGTTATATTGAGCAAGCAGAGTTGCAAGCCGCACGTCTTTCCATGTCCAAAGATGATTACCAACAAGAATTTGAATGCTCTTTTGCGGCTGCCGTTAAAGGTGCTTATTATGCAGAATATCTGGAAGAATTAGAAGCTAAAGGTCAAGTCTGTGCGGTGCCGTTTGCGCCGGAACTTCCCGTACACACAGCATGGGATTTGGGTATGGATGATGCCACAGGTATTTGGTTTTTTCAGGTGCACAGCTCAGGTCAGTGGAGAATACTTGAATATATGGAGGACAGCGGTCAGGGCTTGCAGTATTATATCCAAAAATTACAAACAAAACCCTATACTTATGGCACACACATTGCGCCGCATGATATTCGGGTACGTGAACTTGGAACAGGCCTTAGCCGCTATGAGGTGGCAAAACAATTGGGCGTAGATTTTTCCATATGTCCTTCATTTTCCTTGGCTGACGGCATAAATGCCGTGCGCACGGCTTTACCACGAATGTGGTTTGACCAAGAAGGTTGCGCACAGGGTTTGCGTGCCTTACGCCAATATCGAAGAATGTGGCGTCCACGTCAAGAAGTGTATTCATCAGAGCCCATACACAATTGGACCAGCCATGCCGCCGATGCTCTGCGCTATGCCGTGCTTGGTTTTCGGCAAAAAGATATGTCTCAAGGAAAAAAAGCCCGTTTAACCTATGATATTTGGAGATAAAATGCAAAATTCAACAAATAATACAATGAAATATCAATATTTTGTAGTGCCAAGCACAAAAGTAATCAATGATACCGAAGAAATCAAAAGTAGTACAAAAATCAAGGATAACGCATGGAAAGATTCAAAGCAAACACCTTATACGAGCAATTTGCGCACAGCCTTATTTTGGAGAATGCAAAGCGAAGGACTTCTAAGCTCCGCTTTGCACAGCTTCATCAAACCAACCTTAGCAGATTGGTTGGAACTCACAAAAGAAGGTAATGGCTGGCTTTTATGTTGCACGTGCAAAAATGCTCCCATTGACGAACAAAGCCTGCAAGATGTTCGAGCAATAGCATGGTTAAGTCCCATCTGTGGCAAATTATGGTCTTTTGACTTCACAGTTTTTCGAGCGCATTTTTCCGAAGCTGTTGCCATGAGCCAAGGGGCATTGCGCTTTATCTTTTCCCATGACGAGTGTCACTCTCTGCTGGGTATTTGCGCCAAAAGCAACAGACATGCGTGGCAATTGGCACAAAAAGCCGGTTTTAGTACCATCGGCTCCGTTCCCAAGGCTTGTTATTTTGCCAAAAAGGAACGTTTTGAAGACGGCATATTGGTTATGGCAAGTGCCGGCACAGAAAAACATCTGATTTCATAAGCAATTGAAAAAAATGTTTATTGCAATTCTCTTCCAAGCCAAATGGCTCTGCCCATAATACGTACATTGTTTTTATGGTGATCGGTATTGCTTACCTCAATGGGAGGGTAATTGGGATTTGCACTTGAAAGCAATAGCTTGCCGGGTATGGCGTTTACAATTTTAAGATAAACGAGCTCTTCAACCCCAACAGCATAAATGTGCCCGGGGCGCGGGTTGGTTTGGCTTTGGTCAATAAGCACCACATCATTATTTAATATAAATGGTTGCATACTGTCACCTGCCACTTGCAACAGTACCATGGCATTTGGGGTTCCTTTGCGAGATAAAAAATCATGACGGAAGGCATAATGACGTACATTTTCGGAATTGGTTTCAAAGCTACCTGTGCAAAGCCTTGCCTCTACCACGGGAATAAGTACAAGGCGATCGGCAGGATTTTCTGCATGTACTTGTGTTTCCATTTTTCCGGCAAGCAACCAGTCCAGCGAACATTGCAATACATCCCCGAGGCGAACGGCATATTCTCCTTTGGGCATTTGCCCGTTTTCATATTGTTGAATGGTGGTAAGACTTACGCCAATACTTGCGGCAAGCTCTTGTTTGCGCATACCGAGACTTTCTCGCCTATGACGTAAACGCTGCCCAAAACTTTGTTCGTGTGTTGTCATATTCGATCCTTATGTATGGTTGATGCTATATAAATAATACCTTTTTAAGGTATCACCATAAGTATGTGGCAATTTTTTAATAGAAAAAAATAAAGTCTATTATTTTAATATGAAACAACGTGGAATCCTTTAGAAATTGTTTTCGCTGTAAAATACATTGCAAAAAATATTCACAGTCACATGGGCATAAATTGTTATAAGAAAAGTTTTAAAAATATACCAGTAAAATAATAGAACTTAAAAATAAGTAAAAAATAAAAACTTATCTTGGAGTTTCGTTGTAACTATTTCTTACTATTAAAATTTTTTATTGGCAAATAAAATTATTTCCTTTATAAATATAATTAAACAATATTTTTTTAAAAAAAACTTGCAGTTTTATTTAAAATTTTGTAGACTATATAAAGTAACAGATAATTATACAGGTTAAGTTGCAAGAGGTGAGTATGATGTTTATTTATGAAAACTTTTGGCATTTGACTGTAAGATTGCTGTACCCACTTGGAGGGACAATCTTAACGATAAAGGTAATTGTAAATCATAAGAGTGCTTATAAGGACATATTTTTGGGGAGGATGTATGTATTCTAATACCGATGTTCCCTTGTTCCAAAAAAAAATTACAAGTCAGCGAAACTTAAAAAATACATTAACTTCGTCTGCGCCACGCTCATTTGAGCACTGCTTACCGGAGGCAGCCAAGCTTATTTATGCACTACTTGGAGATTCACAAACTTTACTTGCGCTTTTAAAAGCTTTTGGTGGGCACACGTTGCGCATCCCGGGGCGTTGGCCGCCTCGAGGCAGAAAACGTAATTGTCAAGATCACGAGCTTTGCTCGGTTTTGTCACCGGAGCAAATGCTGAAATTTGTCGAACATTTTGCCGGTACCGACGTTTATATTCCTAAATGTACAAAGTATCTTTGCGAGGTGCGTAATGCCAGCATTGTTCAATATTTTTGTAAAGTAACTCGGCAGGGCACTAGCTCCGGCGATGCCGTGCAAGCTCTGGCAAAGCGTCATTATCTTTCTGATCGCCGAATTTGGGGAATTTTAAAGATGAATTTTCAAGAGTAAATTGTCGTCATCGAGCTTGTATAAATACAAATTAATAAAATAATTATTTAGGCAAGATATGCAAATGAAAATGTCGGAAATAAAGGTATGAAATGTACCTTGTAGGCATCAATTTATTAAAATTACCATAAAAATACAAGTGCAAGCTTTTCCTTGGCAAAAAGCTAAAATTTTCGTAGGCTGTGAAAAAAAT
>CAYJHV010000070.1:0-7131 GCA_964369825.1 uncultured Desulfovibrionaceae bacterium
GTTTTGTCAATACATTCTAAAGCATTAATGTGTTTTTCAGCGTCGACTAATTAGTTGACGCTGAAAAATGCATGAAAAACGCATTTCCATGCATTTTTATTTGTATAATTTAACTAAAAAATTGTTTAATTTTAGATTGTTATTATGTTTTTCAGTGACGACTAATTATTATTGAATTCTAGACCTCTTATCATTTTTTAGTACCGATGATGACGCCTAATGTAAGGATAATCCCACAATATATATGCACAAAAGTAATTTTTTCTCCAAGAACGAATATTGCCACAAGTGCGCTGAAGAGTGGCATGGTATTGAAAATAAATCCGCAACGCACAGCGCCAATTTTTTCAATGGCCAGCATCCACAGCCAATAGCTAAGAGCTGAAGCTCCGATGCCGGAATATAATATTCCGAGTACGGAGGATATATTAATAATAGGAGGTGTGCTTTGCATCTCCCAT
This sequence comes from uncultured Desulfovibrionaceae bacterium, assembly GCA_964369825.1. Lineage (GTDB taxonomy): Bacteria > Desulfobacterota > Desulfovibrionia > Desulfovibrionales > Desulfovibrionaceae > CAYJAD01. The sequence goes on from CAYJHV010000070.1 coordinate 462, forward strand.
AGGGCAAAGGGAAGAGTAAACAGGGCACCAAGACTGAAAAGAACGGTAACAAAGCTTGAACTGGAAAGACCTATGAGTTTTTTTTCGGCAAGCATAGAATATATGGCAAATGAAGTAGCACAGGCCAGAACCCATAAATCTCCCGGAAGAAATGATATGTTTTTCAACGAAGTTATGTCTCCCTGACAGATAATGCCAATCACTCCCACAAGCACAAGTGCCATACCAAGAATTTGCTGCCAGTACAGCTTTTGTTTGTACACAAAACGAGCAAAAATCAGCATAATAATTGGTGTGGTGGAATTAATGAGTGCCATATTCATGCTGGGGCTACTTTGCCCGGCTTTGTACATCATAAAGCTATAAAATGATGCGCCCAAAATGCTCATTAAAGTTATATGGGCAAAATATTTTTTTATGGCTTGATATTCCCTCCGCAATGCCTTGTAACTAAAAGGTAATACGCACAAAGTAGCCGTAACCCAACGCCAAAAAGTGGATTGTAAAGGTGGGATGCTGTCTGCAAGAATGGCAGAAGCTGCATAGATACCCGACCAAATGATGGTTGCGGCGAAAACACAAACATAGCCTTGTGTGTGTTGAAGCATGATTTTTCCTGTAAAAATTTTTGCGCAGCGACATTGTAATTTAAGATCTTTTCTGTGGGAGAAGACCTCCACCCCCAAAAACTTTTTACAGCTCATTTCCGAAGGAAATGAGCCGTAAGCGCGTTTTGAAGGGGGTTTGGGGGAAACTTTTTGGCGCTAGCAAAAGTTTCCCCCAAATAAAAATAAACACTTTAAGAATTAGAATAACCTATTATATAAATATTTTTTATTATACATGTCCATAAAAATCACGATGATTAACCACGGAATATGCATAGTCAAGCAAGGTACTCCAACTGTATACAGGCAAATCCAAAGCACGTTGAATGGCACGCCCAAAGGGTTGCATTCCTGTGCATTCAAGCATAATGGCTCCCACATCGGGATTTTCAGCTTTAATCTTTTGACAAGCGGCGATGATTTCACGCTCAGATTTTTCATAATGCGCCAAAGGAAGTTTGGGACGTGTTTCATAATTCCATAAATTATCAAACTCTTCGCAGCCATTTTCATGTGCGCCGTACACCACAAAATTACTGTTTGGATCTATACCCACTTTTTGCAAGTGCGTATCGGTAAGTTGCTGCGAAGTATAGCATAAAATCCCAACTTTCTTTTTGGGGCCAATGCTTTGTTGAATCATGGGTACTTGCAATAAACTGGACATAAACACGGGAATATCCACATAGCCTGCCACATCTTGTTGAAAATAAGCAAAGTAACCGCATTCGGCAGCTATGGCACGGCAACCCATTTTCTCAAGGCGTTTGGCAGAATCTAAAATAGGCTGGCGGCAAGGGCTTTTGTCATCTTCCCAAACAAGTTTTTTAATATCCACATCTTGTACAATATCATATTGGATTGGATAGGGAAAAGCACTGGCATTGCGCACATCTCCGGGGAAACCGGGATACACATCGTCCAGAATAATAATGCCAAGCCCCATACCATAGCAAGAATGCTGTTTGCGGGTGTAAATGGTTTGAATATTTGTGTCATGTGGTTGATAGTACATATAATCTCCTTATAAAATTAATTTTTACTTTCGAGCTCTTCCACAGGGCGTTCATCTTTGCCTTTGTAGAAAAGAAGATTCTTAATGTGAATGGTGGGAAAATCTTCCCTGATGGCTTTGTAAGTGGAAAAATTCATAAAAATGCACAGTACAAGCAAGGGAAGAGCGGTAAGTACAACGAGAGCTTGAATAACCGACAATCCGCCCACAAGCAGTAAGCCAAGTACCAAGAATGCAAGGGCTAAGCACCAGATAATTTTTGCAAAAACCGATGGTTCTTGACCTGCGAAAATTCCTCTTGTGGTCATGGAAGCTACCACACGCGTTGCGGCGTCGATGGTAGTTGTCAGGAAGATGGTGACCATAACCAAGAAAGCCGGTCCGACAAATTTTCCATATGGTACCAGCGATAAAACATGGCTGACGGTGGCAGGAAGATCTTTTCCGGAATTTATATAATAAGCATGTAAATCCACACCATTTTTTTGCATGTAAAGTACGAATCCACCCAAAATAATGGTGAATAAGAAAGATGACAAGCAGCCGAAGAAGTATACACCCAAGATGGCTTGGCGTAATGTGCGCCCCATGGAAATACCGGTAAAGAAAATGGCCATCATGGGAGCGTATGCCACAAACCATGCGCCATAAAATACAGTCCATTCTTGAGGAAAGCCGCTGGCATTGAAAGGATCTGTCCAGCCGGAAATACGTGGGAAAATATCCAGCACCATACCTAAGGTATTGGTACCAAGGCTAAAGAAATAAGAGGTTGGACCTCCAAAAAGTACAATGCCAAGCAAGAATAAAGCAAGACAGGAATTGGCATCGGAAAGTATGCGCATTCCCTTGCTGAGTGGACGCATAAGGCTTATACAGGTAAATAATGTAAAGAAAGCAAGGATAAATATTTGTAAAGTTTTGGAGTTCTCAAAACCAAAGAAATTACCGAAAAGACCGCCGACCAATTGTACGGCAGAAGTCAGTGAAGCGCCTATACCGCCTGCCAAACTGAGGATAATAAAAGCATCAAAAGCTGTACCAAGCCAACCTTTTACATTTTTTTCACCCACCAAGGGACCAAGGGTAGAACTGGCACGCTGTCTGCCGCTCAATCGTACACCGAGGAAGTAGAAAATGGGTACACAAGCAACAAGATAGAGTACCCAATAATAAGGTCCCCAATGGAAAAACATATAAGCAGTGGAAACTTCGTATGTATAAGCGGCATTATAGCCTGTACCCAAGGGCTGTGCAGCATTAATAATCAACGGCTCCACCATGCACCAGTTTACAAGACCAATTCCGTGTCCGGCGGCAATGATCATACTTGCCCAGTGAAAAGTTCCGAAGGCAACTTTTTGTTTTTCGCCGCCGAGTTTAATTTTACCATAAGGACTAAAGGCCACGTAAAATGCAAAAAATCCAAAAACAAGGTATACAAGAATATATCCCCAGCCAAAGGTATTTGATGTTATATGATAAACATATTCAACAAATTCTTTAATACCATCTGTATCGGCAAACAGAACAAGTGGTCCGGCAATACTCAATACAAGAATTAAACTTGAAATCATTAATCTTTTATCAAGTTTTACAGAATCTTGTGAATTTTGCGTATTGACTTGTGACATAAAAACTCCTTTGTCATTTTAGTCTCATATTATAATTATGTGTCTTTACTTAGTTTTGTTGTAAAATCAAATAATTATTATATATTCATTGAAGCAATAAATCTAAATTTGCGCCAATCTGTGTAATCTGTGGATAATATGATATATTCTTCTTTATCCGTAGATTATGCAGATTAACACAAGTTATTTCCAAGCGAAAACAAACATAACAAAATTACATTCAAAATCACTTAAAAATTAACCTAAATAAACTACAGCGTTCATTTCAACATCTAAATTATCATATATTCCGGCTGAAGCAACCGTCATGCGTGCAGGGTAAGGAGTAGAAAAATATTCTCTGTAAACTGCTTCAAATTCGGCAAAATGTTTCATATCAGATAAAAAAGCTTGGCAATTGACCACATTTTCCATGGTGGCACCGGCTGCTTCCACAACGGCTTTGATATTTTCCATAATTCTGCGTGCTTGGCTGGTAACGCTGTCACGTTCCAATTCACCCGTCACAGGATGCACACAAAGCTGACCTGATAAATATAAAAATTGACCTGCTTTCACTGCCTGTGAATAACTACCTACTGCTTCGGGAGCGTTTTTGGTGGCAATAACTTCTCTCATAAATTCCTCTCCATGCTAAAAATGTTAAAAAAGGGTATTTTCATCATTAAAAATACCCATGATTTTTACTAATATCTAAAGCCATTATCAGGCAGCAATCTTTCTGTATAAAGCTTGCTGTTAATATCTTCGCCGGCAATGAAACCGGTTTGGATAGCTGTTTCAGTGTACCAGGAACCAAGATAGTCGCCGGCAAGATACACACGGTTGGGCATACGCATAAGCGCAGGTTGCAATTTATTACGTCCGGGGAAGCAATAGGCAAGCCCATTATGGAATTTTTGAACTTCTTGCTCCACCACGATTTTTCCAAAACCGGGGAATAGCTCTTCAAGGTCTTTGCGATAAATATCCAAAACTTCTTCGTCTGGTAAATTAATGAGCTTTCTTGCCAATGCAGCAGGCGAAAAAACCATGAAGGAAGACCCGTCAGAGCGCTGTCCCGCTTCCATGGTTCGCACAAGGTTAGATTGATTAAAGGCAATATTAAAGGAACGTTGCGGACAAGCATAAGCATATACATCGTCCCAAGATTGTCTACCTGTTTCGTTGGTTAAAAAAGCTGCCGAAACATAGTGCCCGTAACGGATTTTACCAAGGGCGTCATGGGTTACCGGGTCAATGCCTTCCAAAACCTCGTGGGCAATGGTAGCCGGTGCGGTCATGACGCAATAACGAGCTTTTTCGGTTATTTCCTTGTCACCTTGAGTATAAATAACCTCCACGTGATCTGCATGATGAATAACTTTTTTTACTTTTGCATCAACTTGAACTTTGTCACCAAGTTTCTCGGCAATACTCAAGGGAATTGTGGAGGGGCCTCCCACGATATTTCTGGCAAGACCGCCGCTTTTATCCCAAACCAAGAGGAAATAACCAATGCCTGCACCGGCGGAAACTTCTTCGGGATCGCCGGAAGAACGAGATACCGTGGGACGGAAAAAGGCGTCCACATCAGGTGAAAGAGGACCGGTAAATTCAGAAAAGGTTCTATTGGCTTCATAATCATAAATACGTTGCTGGCGTACACGATAATCTTCACCGGGACGGGCTTTACAAACTCTTGCGTATTCTTTTACCTTTGCCATAAGTTTCAAGCCTTTTGTGGCTATCTCAAAACGAGATGCCCATGACATAGGTAACCTAAAAGGATATAAGTTGACATTTCCGCCATTCAAAGTCTTACCTTTAAATTTTACGGCAGAAAGTGTTCCCTGCAAATCAAGGGAGTCAACTCCTATTTCCGACATTAATTTATGAGCATAGGAACCGGTACCGCCAAAAACATGTCCGCCCCAGTTAAGCCAATATTTGCCTCTGCGCTCCGAACGCAAACGTCCGCCAATGCGTGTGCTGGCTTCAAGTACCAACATATCACAATTTCTCAAACGCCAAGCAGCCGACATACCGGCAATGCCTCCACCAATAACAATTGCATCTCTCATTTTTTTCTCCAATTATCCATGTGGTTTTTGTATACAGTTTACTGATTTCGTAAGAATATATAAAACCTATTATCAACTCTTTTTTTTCGCAAAAAACACTCAAAAAAAGCATTTAAAGCTTTTAAACCACAAAATATGAAGAAATGCATCCTACGAAATTAGTAAATAAAAAAAAAATTTTCAGACAAATGTAGGAAGCATAAGACATGTAAATTTGTTATACATAACTTGTTCAACATCAAAAACAATTTGTGAGAATTTTATCATGCTACAATTAATTCAAGAACAAATAGACTTACTTGCACAACATTTGCATCGCTCCGTGGCCATAGATGACGTGGATATTAACTTAGTGGCCACTTCTCGGCATTTTAGCAATATGGATAAAGTGCGTATGCAAGCACTAATAGAACGTTCCATTGACCAAAATCTAAAAGATTATTTATTTTCTTTTGGTATAAAAACCACAGACAAAGATGTAATATTCATTCCTGCCCATGAAGAATTGGGAGTTTTTGAACGTAGTTGCTATGTGATACGCTGGGAAGGGGAGCTTGTGGGCTTTTTGTGGTTGCTTGGTTCATCGGATGAGGAAACCAAAGCCGCTGCCCTCAGCACGGTGGCAGCCATTGCTTTTCCCCTGTACGGAATGCACCTTGAACGAAATAAAGCTCTGCACAATTCAGAAGATTTGGTGCACGATTTAATTTTTTCCGATGTGCAAAGGATTTCGCACGTGGCTTTTACTTTGGCAAAACAGCAAAGATTAATTTTAGAGCAAAAATTTTGTGCTTGCTGTGTGAATTTTTGTTCGGAAAAACAAGAAAAAACTGAAAAAAGTTTTAATTTGCTTAGAAAACATTTACAAGACGTGCGCTTTATAAATATGTACGGAGAACAAAATTTTACTCCTTTGTGCACACAACTTGCCACAGAGCTGGTGGTTATTATTCCGGTGACTGCGGAAAAATCCAATCGAATCATATTGGAAAATACTATAAATCAATTGGGTTTATTTTCATTTCGCATGGGTATTGGTAGCATTTCAGACATTTACCATCTGCAAGATTCCTACAGGCAAGCCGCATCCATAGCGCAAATTCTTTGCGTTTTTAATAATTTACCCCATATTGCCACTCGTGAAGACCTTGGTATATATGCTAATATTGTGTATATGTTTATGCATAAAAGCGGTGAAATAGGCAGTGAGCTTTTAACTCCAAATATTGAGCTTTTATCCAAATTTGGTGAAGAACTTTTGTTTACATTGGAAATTTTTCTGGATAATGCCGGCAATATAGGAAAGACAGCCGGAGATTTACAAATTCATCGTTCAAGCCTTTATTATAG
>CAYJHV010000071.1:0-7073 GCA_964369825.1 uncultured Desulfovibrionaceae bacterium
ATAACCTGACTGTTTTAATAAAATCTAAGTTTTTGAATAAAGCAAGACACTAGGTAGTTTAACATTTTGGATGCAATTTAAAAGTTTTGAATTTTTATTATATTTAAAGTGTTTACGAGAAATCGCAGCTCGTGAAGACTGCAAAGCAAGACTGACGTCAACGCTCCAAAGGTCTTGCGCAATGAATTGGCAGAGGTCTTAAATTCATTATAATAACATACCTTTCAAGTTTTAGCCAGAACTTTCAATTTAGATGCGTAATCCCTTGCACGTGCATAAATCGCACTTGCAAGAAATGAAACAATGGCGTATATGCAAGTCTTGCAGAACAATTATGCAGAAATTTTTGAATTTTCTATTTGAGGTATTATATGCAACCAACTGAATTTATATGGTTTGATGGAAAAATGGTTCCCTTTGCCGAAGCCAATGTGCATGTGCTTTCCCACTGTTTACATTATGGAACCGGTGTTTTTGAGGGCATTCGCTGTTATAAATGCACAGACGGCACTTCTGCTGTTTTTCGCTTGGAAGAGCATGTGCAACGACTTTTTAATTCCATGAAAATTATTGGTCTACAAATACCTCATACCGAAAAAGCAATTTATGATGCCATTTTAGAAACTTTGAAAGTGAATAAACTTGCAGAAGGCTATGTGCGCCCTTTGAGCTTTGTGGGATATGGCGGGGTTATGGGTATTCATCCCAAGACTAATCCTATTCATACCATTATCGCCGTCTGGCCTTGGGGAGCCTACCTTGGTGCCGATGCACTTACTAAGGGTATCAGCATAAAAACTTCCAGCTTTACTCGTCATCAGGTTAATGCCACCATGACCAAAGCTAAAGTTTCAGGCAATTATGTCAACTCTGTGCTTGCCAAGATGGAAGCCGTTACCGATGGCTATGAAGAAGCGTTAATGCTTGATACAAACGGTTTTGTATCTGAAGCCACCGGAGAAAATATTTTTATTGTGCGTAACAATATAATAAAGACGACACCTTTGACCTCCATACTTGGCGGTATTACTCGTGATTCCATAATGGAAATTGCTCGTGAAGCCGGTTACACCGTGCTTGAACAGCAATTTACCCGTGATGAATTGTATACAGCCGATGAAGCTTTCTTTACAGGTACTGCTGCTGAGTTAACTCCCATTTCTTCGGTGGACAGACGAGTTATCGGCGAAGGGAAAGCCGGCAAAGTGTCTTTGGAACTACAAGAGAAATTTTTTGCCGCTGCCCAAGGCGACAATCCCAACTATGCAAAATGGTTGAGCAGGTATTCTGTTTAGTCTTTTTACATTTACAAAAAATTTTGTATGAAAAACCTTGCTGCTCATTATCGTCCTCAAACCTTTGCCGAGGTGACGGGACAGGATATGATTACTACGGTATTATCTCGTGCCGCTGAACAAGATCGTGTTGCCACGGCCTATTTGCTCAGCGGCACTCGTGGTGTTGGCAAAACAACCATAGCCAGAATCTTGGCCAAGGCTTTAAATTGCAAAAACGCACCAACGCCGGAACCTTGTAACGTGTGCAGTAATTGCCTGATGATTACTAAGGGCAATCATGTGGACGTGACCGAAATTGACGGTGCGTCTAATAACAGCGTGGAAGATGCCAGAGCTTTGCGGGAAAATATCGGCTATGCGCCCATGGAAGGGCGTTATAAGGTGTTTATCATTGACGAAGCACATATGCTTTCTCGTTCTGCTTTTAATGCACTTTTAAAAACCCTTGAGGAACCACCGCCGCGAGTGGTTTTTATTTTAGCTACTACCGAAGCGCATAAATTTCCCATTACCATTGTCAGCCGTTGTCAGCATTTTATTTTTAAGCGTTTGTCTGAGGAGGGGCTTGTAGTACATTTGAGTAAGGTACTAAACACAGAAGAGATACCCTTTGACCCTCAAGCTGTGCGCACCATTGCCAAACGTGCTGCCGGTTCTGTGCGTGACAGCATGTCTTTGCTTGCGCAAACCCTTGCACTCAGCGATGATAAACTTGACATGGAAAGTACCCGCTCTGTGCTTGGCCTTGCCGGTCAAGAGCTTTTTAATGCTTTGATGGATGCCATTGTAAAACAAAATTGCCCTTCTGTGGTGCAGATTATGCAAAAAATTTGTGACCAAGGCATTGACATAGGTTATTTTTTACGTGAATTGACGGCTCTTTGGCGAATACTTTTTCTTTTGCGAGAAGCCGGGGAAGGGATAATTCCGACTTTAAATCTTTCTCAAGAAGAAAAAGATTTATGGTTACAAGTGAGTTCCAAATTTTCTGCGGCGCACCTTCATGCTGCTTGGCATATGACCCTTGATGCCATGCGCAAAGTTATCCACAGTCCGGAACCTGCTGCCGCACTGGAGCTTTTACTTTTAAATATTACCCTCATGCCTCGTCTTTTGCCGCTTCAAGCTTTGCAGACTGAAGATGGTATTCATACCGGTACGCATAGCAATGCCCGTACCAACGACACGGGAAATGCTCATTTCAAGGGTACGGCACAAGAACAAGCCCATATTGCTGACAGTCAAGAAAATTTTGCGCAAATTCACAGCAAGGGGCGACATGAGAGAGAAGCTACCTTTGCACCCAAGCAAATGGTAAAAAATGTTACGATTGCTCAAGATTTTGAACAAAATTCAAATTCTGCAAGCAATATACATCCTGAAAATAATTTTAGATCTGCAAATATTCAAGTCTCTGAGAGAGAGCATACATTTACTGCCGATGAAAACTTGGCGAGAAATCTAAGTGCTGAAAGTAAAATCGAAAATGAGCCGGAAAATAGACATGTGCAAGAAAATCAGCATACTGATGTTTCAACATTAAAAACAGAACAAAATGAGCAAGCACCGACTATTTCTTCAGACGATACATCTGATGATTTGATTGATGAGCAATCAGGTAATATGGTCGGTGACAAAAAACAGACAGAAGTGAATCAAGGCACTTTTCCAAGTATGGATATGATACTTGAACATATTGCCAATGCAAATTTACTTCCGGCTTATGTGCTTAAGCAAACGAGTGGATATTTTGAAGAAAATATATTGTACTTACAAACAGAGTCGCAAATGGCGAGGGTAAAAGTACAAGATAAACTGAGCAGCTTACAGCAATTATTGCAGCCTTTGTGTCCGTCTTCATTGGAAATTCAACTTAAAAGCCCTGTGAATACGCATAAACCTCCACATCAATTGTTGGAAGAATATGCAAAAAGAGAAGAGTTGCAAATTTGTTTTACAGAACTTGGCGCAAAGCTTTATGAAGTGCGTCCCGATACGAAAAAATAAGGAGTAAGATATGAAAAATATGAATGATCTTTTGCGCCAAGCGCAGGTTATGCAAAATAAAATTGCTAAAATGCAAGAAGAGCTTGGAGAAAAGAATTTTGAAGCCAGCAGTGGCGGTGGTATGGTGAAAGCAGAAGTTTCCGGCAAACAAGAGCTTAAAAGTTTGGTTATTGACCCCAAAGCTCTTGAGGGTGGAGACGTGGAAATGCTACAAGACCTCATTGTGGCAGCTGTGAACGAGGCTACACGCATTGCCAAAGATAGCATGGAACGCGAGATGAGCGCCATTAGCGGCGGCATTAAATTGCCCGGAGTATTTTAGTTGGTATAAGCGCAGGAAATTTAATGTATCTTTTTCTTGCGCTTATTTTAACACTTGAATGGTAATAATGACGTGAAAAATCAACTTCCTGAACCTTTACAGGCTTTGATTGAGCAATTACAGCGTTTGCCCGGTCTTGGTTCAAAATCTGCCATGCGGGTAGCCATGGCTTTATTGCGTTGGCCTGAATCCGAAACTCGTCGGCTGGGGCGTTCCATTCATGACTTACGTGATAATTTACATTTATGCACCCGTTGTGGGGCACTTACCGCAGAAAATCCATGCGTTGTTTGCCAAGATGTGAACCGTGAAAGGCATATGCTCTGTCTTGTGGCAGAATGGGACAGTATGTTGACCTTGGAAGAAGGTAATTTCTTTAGAGGGCAATACCTTATTTTAGGCGGACTGTTACAAGCAGGCTCTGCCGATACCGACGGTTTGGATTTTGAAAAACTACTTTCTCGTTTGCAAGAGGGAGAAATTACAGAGCTTGTACTGGCTCTTGGTGCTACCTTGGAAGCAGACAGTACAGGTTCCTATGTACGTACTTTGGTACAGAAATCCTTTCCGCACATAAAAATCACTCGACTTGCTCAGGGTATGCCGTTGGGTTCTGAAGTCAAATATATGGACAAAGAAACTTTGCGTCAATCTTTGCAACATCGACAAGAGCTTTAAGTATTAAAATTAAGCGTTTCAAGCAAAGATTAGTGTGGTCTGCTCACACCTTTTTTTGCCGTTCCCCTTGCCATAAAACGAATGGAATGTGGCTCGATGCAAAAAAGGCATTCTGCGCTTAAATTTTTGGTATTTGTGACAAATCCTCCTTTTTTAATGGAATAGACTGCACTTTCCTCAAGACTGCAATCAAAAAAATGCAGTACATCTTCGGTCATATGATATGCCGTGGTCCAATGTCTGTTGAGTGGTTCTGATTGGGGATTAAGGTAGCGAAGAAATCGAAAAATCACCGCACGCCCCAATATATTTTTTGACATATCAGATGGCATATCTTGTGGTATTTGCTGCGTGGAGTTGAGTGAATTTGGCAAAAGCCATTGACTTATGCGTTCCCAAACCTCTTCGGGGCTTGGCGGATTATGCAAAGTTCCTTCAAAAGGGCGTTCTACACTTAACGGACGCTTTTTGCTTTGAATATTGAGCATGGCATCCACAAGGCTGACATAGTCGGTTTTCTGTTCTAAAACAGCCTTAAATATTTGGGGGTTTTGTGCAATGCCCAACAAGGCTTCGTGAAATATATCACGCGCTTGCAAAGCTCTGATGCGATGCGTTACTTTTAAGCCGTTGAGCACTGCATACATAGCACAAAACACATCAATTTTGCCTTGAAAAAAAGGTTTCATAAAGCCTCCTGAATCAATAATACTTTATATTACAGGCTCTGTCAAAATTTCTTTTGGTAATAAAAAAAACTTTTATTTTTTATTTGCTGACCTTATTATTCTAATTCCGGAAGGAATTGTTATAATAAATTTAATTTTGAGTACTTTAAGACCTGTAGTGAATTGCGTAGAGGTCTTAGTTTAGATGTGCTGCCTTGAAATAACAAAGCCAATTCCTTGCCTTTTAAGTTAAAGTGCCATACAAAAAATGTGGGCAATCTTCCGAGCTCAAGCGAGGAGGCTGTGCTTATGGAGATTAAGGCTTATCCGCAAATAACGTATGGTGGTCGATTACAGCATCAAAGTATATTTTTCCTTGCACTCGCCTTACGCTACATTATTTAATAGTCACAATAAAGGGGGGGGCTGAAAAAATCATGAAAATGCGGTTTTCAGCGTCGCCTAATTAAAATTGAGGTATTTATGTTTTTGTCACGTAAAAAATCAGGTCCGCTTATTTCTGCATCGTGTGATCGTCCTGCGTTGCGGTTTTTTTTATTGATTGGGCTTTTTTGTCTTACTTTCTCTGCTTTTTGGTGGAACTTTGACCGACGCATGGAGCAAATAAACCCCGAAGCCAAAAATACAATGATTATAAATGATAATCAGATTTTAACTCAAGAAAATATTGCATTACTTGAATCATGGCAAAAAAAGTTTAGCGAAAAATGGAATATTCCGCTCTTGATTCAAGCCAGCAAAGAAGAGCTCAAAGTTCCTAGCTATGCTGTGGATACACTTTATGTGGGAGCAGGTGCTTTGCACGCAGAGGGTATCATTGCTTTGCCACCTTTGGTGCGTAAGGTCATAGGGGAGGGCACACGCCTTACGGCAGAAGAAACGCTTTCCGCTTGCCTCAAAGCAAATAATATGGGGTTTTGTCTTAACAATACCTTGCAAAGTCTTTGGACTGCTTTTGAGCAATAAAGACTTCTGATCAATGAATTGAGTAGAGGTATTTACTTAGCCGTCACTGAAAAACCATATTAATGATTTAAAATCAAACAATTTTTTAGTTAAAATACGCAAATAAAAATGCCGAAAATAAGGGTATGGAATGCTCTTTTCCGGCATTTTTATGATGTTAAAATATGGTTTTTCTGTCTTATTTTTTAAGTGTATTTGTCATATTGGCAATAATGCCGTCCAACTGCTTTGTTATGGTACCAAGCTCAACCACTGCTTTGTCCGCAATATCCATGGCTTCCAAAGTTTCACTTGCTATGTCATTGATTGTGTATACATTTTTTGACATAAGATCCACTGTTTTGGCTTGGTCGTGGGTAGCTTTGGCCATGCTGTCCATGGTATTGGCAGTATTTACAATAACGTCTTTAATGCGTTGCAATGCTTCTTCCGACTGCTTTGAAAATGCAGTGGCTTCTTGCATAAGTTCAAGGGTTTTGTCTGCGCCATTGGCTCCCTTTGAAATGCCTTTAAGTATTGCTGTGACGGTGGTATTGACGTGTCCGGTGGCTTCTTGCGTTTTTTCGGCAAGTTTGCGTACTTCATCGGCAACAACAGCAAAGCCTCTTCCCGACTCACCTGCACGTGCCGCTTCAATGGCTGCATTGAGCGCAAGAAGATTCGTTTGTCCCGCAATTTCGTCGATTACAGATATAATACGTGTTATTTCTGAAGCTTGAATCCCAAGGTCTTCCATGTCTTTTACAAGGCTTTGAACCTGTTTCATCACTTGTTCAATGCAATCCAGTGCTCCTTGAACAACATTGGCCCCTGCGCTGGCTTCGTTACTTGCCTCGGTAGCCATGTCGGAAGATTGCAAAGCTTGTGCCGTAACATTAGTGGCGCCTGTACGCATTTCTTCACAGGCCATGACAGCATTTTGCGTATTGCTTAATATGTTTGTGGTGGCAGCATGAGCTGTAGTTACTTGGGTAGAAAGCAGATTTGTATTTTCTGCAACGCTTTTGGAAACGTCCTTAGCAGAGTTCGCATTGACGGAAATGGCTTCATTTTGTTCGTTAACAATATTTTCTTGTCTGCGAACTTCTGTAATATCAACATAAACAGCAAAAG